>LUCF01000058.1 GCA_001593845.1 Candidatus Bathyarchaeota archaeon B63
GGAAGTACAAACTTGATAATTTTTTATTTTTCATTCCGCCAACAATAAGTTAACAGAACCAACAAGCGAAAGATTTATATATGAATCCCGTACTTGATGTATAGCCGCGAGCTGATGAGCTGGTTCTGACTCCGACCTCGGTATGAAGAACCGTGTTCTGCGAAGTTCTATGGTTAATTTCCCCACCCTCAGGGAGAGATGAAGGGTCATGCAGAAAGAGATGAATAAAATGCAGCCCCTGCAGATAACGGTTAAGAAGTGCCCCGAATGCGGGAGCACGAACCTCGTTCATGATTATGATACTGGAGAGACTATTTGCGGGAACTGCGGACTAGTCATTCAGGATGTTATGATGGATAAGGGCCCGGAGTGGAGGGCATTCACCCAGGAGGAGAAGGAGTCGAGAAGCAGGGTAGGCATACCCACCTCCTATTCCGTTCATGATAAGGGCCTATCAACATCGATAGACCGCATAGATAGGGATGCCTTCGGCCGGAGGCTTCCCCTCTCAACGAGGCTCCAGATGTGGAGGCTGCGGAAGTGGCAGATAAGGTCCCGGGTGCACTCCTCGATTGACAGAAACCTAGCCCAGGCCATGACTGAGCTTGATAGGCTCTCAAGCAAGGTCTCAGCCCCATCGGCAGTTAAGGAGAAGGCCGCTTTGATCTATCGGAAGGCTCTTGACGAGGGCCTTGTAAGGGGAAGATCCATCGCCGCCATCGCCGCTGCCTCCCTCTACGCTGCCTGCAGGATAACTGGGACCCCCAGGAGCCTCCGAGAGATAGCTGAGGCGAGCCTTGTGGGAAAGAAGGACATCGCTAGGTGTTATAGGCTGCTGCTACGGAAGCTCAGCCTCCACATACCCATAGCGGACCCGATGATCTACGTCACGAAGATCGCTCGTAGAGCAGACATCTCAGGGAAGATCCAGGCGGAGGCCGTGAAGATACTTAAGGAGGCGAGGAGGAGGCACGTCTCAGCCGGGAAGGACCCTATGGGCCTAGCCGCCGCCGCCCTCTACATAGCATGCAAGCGGATGGGTGAGAAGAAGACCCAGAAGGAGATCGCTGACGCTGCTGGGGTGACTGAGGTAACGGTTAGAAACCGCTTCAAGACCCTTAAGAGGCAGCTGGAGATAAACCTTCCCGATTAGTCACGTGGATGTTCCAGCTCTTCCCTCTCTATCTCGACTATGATTGGGCCTACGTATCCGCAGCTTTGGCAGACATACTTCTTCGGCGTTAGCCATGCATCCATGCCGCTCGATAGGGTGATCCGCGTGCTGCCGCAGCGGGGGCAAGCTATAATCTTGGCGGATGACCCGCTTCTCCACTTGAGCTTCTTGAGTATCCGCTTGATCATCTGCATCCTGGACGCTCTACGGATTTATTGGACCTCAATATTCTCTTTTGGGTACCCCATCTTTATGAGGAAATCGTATGCCTTCTCCCTCTGATCCCCTTGGAGAAGTATCTGGCCGTTCTTCGCCGTCCCGCCGCAGGCGCAGAAGTTCTTCATCTTCTGTGCGATCTTCTTCAGATCGGCATCCTTCCCATCTATCCCCTCAATGACCGTCATTGCCCTCCTGAATTTACGTGTCTCCGTACGGACCAGAATCTTCTGCTGCTCCTTACTGATCTCTCCGCAGGCACATATGTCCTTAGGAAGGCCGCATATCGAACAGATCTCGACCATTACGTAGATCTTTGCTCCTTTAAATTTCGTTTTTTACTTCTAGATCAGAAGTATTTAAGATTTTAGGAACCATGCTCCTTAACATGAGAGTTCTAACTTCCCTATCTGATCGAGGACGTACCTGCGAATATCCTCGGCTCTAGGCAGATCAGCAACTATCCTCCCATCCCTTATGAGGGGCTTAAGCATGGGAACAGTCTCCCCTCCGCAGCTTTGGCATCTCGGAGGGGACTCGTGGAAGGGCAGAACCACATCTGTCAGGCATGATGGGCACCGCCAGACCTGCTTCTTACCGCTTAGTTTTCCCCGCTTGGCCGCGAGCTTCCCCTCAACCTCGACTATGTCCATGGCGAAGTCGACGGTTGGGGCGTTACTTATGAAAGTGCCGACCCCGAAGGCCTCTGCCCCCGCCTCGCTCAGCTCCCTAACTGACTCTTCGTTGAGGCCTCCGGAGACGAAGATCTTGACGTGTCCGTATCCCCTCACGTCGAGCTCCCACCTCACCTCCCTCACGATCTCAGCGAAGTCCCCCTTCCTGGATCTGGGGGTGTCCAGCCGGACTGCGGCGAGCCTCTCCCCAAGCAGGTCAGCCGCCATCACCGCCTCGACCTTCTCGTCCAGATAAGTGTCGACTAGGCAGACCCTCGGGACGTCCGGCGGCATCACCTCGTCGAAGGCCTTCCAGGCTTCTTTCTGATCCCCCATCACGATTATGAGGGCGTGAGGCATGGTTCCGCTGGGCTTTATACCGATGGTCTCAGCCCCGATTAGGCTTGAGACCCCGTCGAGGCCGCCGATGTAGGAGGCTCTGTCGAGCATCGGGGCGATTGATGGATGCATCCTGCGGATGCCGAAGGCCAAGACGAGTTTATCCCCGGCTATCTTCTTGATTCTGGCTGACTGAGTAGCGACGCCTGAGGCTTGGCATATCAGCCCCAGCATCGGGGTCTCCAGTAGGCAGAAGTCTCCGTAGGGACCCTCTATGATGATCTGGGGCTCCTTGAATCCTCGGCTGTCATCGGGGAAGATCACTGTTCCCTCAGGCATGGCGTATACGTCTACTGGGCGTCCCTCGAAGAGGTGGGCGACCTCCTCGATTCCGCATAGGACCGCCCATGGCCACCCGTTCGGCAGGCTTCCAACTGTCACCTCGGCCACTACTTTGATCTTATCCATACCCTTCTCTTCGAGTATCCGCTTCGTCCTCACGAAGTATACGTCCGTCGTCTTCCCGTTTTTTATCTCTTCATCATCCGCGTAATGGAAAAGGCGCATCTCGTTCACCGCGTCTAATCATTCCTCATCCTTAATGGAAAGAGTGGATCTGGGTTGATACTTAAAATAAGCTGGAAAACCCCATTTAATTCTTCCCTAAACCCCACTATGCATGATCCTTGAGGGAAGTCCGGGTTTCTAGGTCTGATGGACACTCAGTGTTCTTAGATGAGAAGTACCCATGCACTCTGGGTTACGCGGCAGATCATGATGGGGAGCGCTCTCAGACGGGTGAATCCCCAAAAAAATGGATGGAAGGCTTTGGCGTAGGGCTGGCTATGCCTCTCCGCAGAGCTTAGTTATTCTCTTCCAGTTCTCGTCTACCCACCGCTGGATGATGTCGATTTCATGCTTGAACTGCGGCTGGAATAGATGCCTGAACCTTCCTTGGAGCTTAAGAAACTCTACAACCGGCTTCGGCCTCGGCACCTTTATGTTCAGCTTGTACTCGCCCCTCTCAACCTCGTAGACCGGCCAGTACCGGGTCTGAACGGCCAGCCGGGCGAGCTCTATGCTTATCGCCGAGTCATGCCTCATCCCGAGCGGGCAGGGCGAGAACACATGTATCACAGCGGGCCCATCGACCTCCAGGCCCTTCCTGACCTTCGTGATGTAATCGTTCCAGTAGGCTGGGGACGCAGTTGCAGCGTTCTCTATCCCGTGGGCCGCGCATATCCCGATGAAGTCCTTCTTGAACTCCGGTTTTCCGGGGATCTTCGTTCCAGCCGGGCTCGTCGTCGTCGCTGCTCCATGCGGGGTCGCGCCTGACCTCTGTATCCCCGTATTCATGTAGGCTTCGTTGTCATAGCATATGTACAGGAAGTCGTGGCCCCTCTCTAGGGCTCCTGATATGGCTTGGATCCCAATGTCGAAGGTTCCACCGTCCCCTCCGAAGGCGATTATGTCAACCTCCCTGTCCCATGCCTTCCTCCTCCTCATCGCCTTGTATGCCGCCTCGATCCCAGAGGCGACGGCGGCCGCATTCTCGAAGGCTATGTGAACCCATGAGACCTTCCATGCGGTGTATGGGTAGATCGTCGAGGCGACCTCTAAGCATCCGGTCGCGTTCACGACTACTGTTGGTCTGCGGAGGGCCTTCATCGTCATTCTGGCTATCACCCCGGCTCCGCATCCGGCGCAGAGCCTATGCCCCGGGGTGAAGAGCTCCTCCGTTGTGAGTTCATTTAATCTTACCATTCTACTACCTCACTCCTACGAATTTTAGCGGCTCCTTAACTACTCCTGTCTCGGCTACTTCTAGGGCCTCGTTGAATATCGCCTCGATGTCCAGCGGGGTTATGTCCCTTCCCCCCAAGCCGTAGATCACGTTGAATATGTTGAGCTTGACGTTCTCCTTGTAGAGCACCGCTGCTATGTCGCTGCATAATGGGCCGTATGGGGCTCCGACGCTGCATGCCCTGTCCAGGACGGCTAGGGAGCCTATGTTCTCGACTGACTTCAGGATCTGCTCCGCTGGGAAGGGCCTGTAAACCCAGGGCTTTATGACGCCGACCTTCTTTCCTCGGCCCCTCATCCTCTTGGCTACGGCCTTGGCTGTTCCCGCCGTGCTTCCCAGGCAGATAATCGCTGCCTCAGCATCCTCCATCATGTACGTCTCTATGAAGTTGTATCTTCTCCCTGTTAATTCAGCGAACTCCCCGTTCACCTCGTTTATCGTCTTGGGGGACTGGTTCATGGCTTCTACATGTTGGCGTTTCGTCTCAAAGTAAAAGTCAGTGAAGCATATCGGGCCAACGGTGATCGGCTTGTTGGGATCAATCGTTATCACAGGCTTCCTGGTCGAGACGAAGCTTCTTACCTCCTCATCGTCTAGGACCTCAACCCCTTCAAGCGAATGTGAGAGGATGAAACCATCGAGGTTAACAGTCACTGGGAGAAGAACCTCCGGGCTCTCCGCGATCCTGAATGCTTGGAGAACCCAGTCGTATGCTTCTTGGGCGTTCTCAACGTAGACCTGTATCCATCCGCAGTCCCTTGACCCCATCATGTCTGAATGGTCACAGTGTATGTTAATCGGGGCCGAGAGGGTCCTATTAACGACCCCCATCACGATTGGGCATCTGAGCGTCGAGGCTATGTAGAGGATCTCATGCATCAGTGCTAGTCCCTGGCTTGCGGTGGCCGTGAAGACCCTCGCGCCCGTGAGGCTTGCCCCCACACAGGCTGACATGGCCGAGTGCTCCGACTCTACGCAGACGAATTCGGTGTGAACCTCGCCGTTGTGGACGAACTCGCTGAACTCCTCGACGATCAAGGTTTGAGGCGTGATTGGGTAGGCTGCTACGACATCGACTTCGCACTGTTTCACAGCGTATGCAACTGCCCCGTTTCCCGTTAGGCCTAGAATTCTGCTCATCTCATCTCCTCTCCTCCACCATCTTGATCGCGCCTACTGGGCATTCATTCGCGCATATGCCGCATCCCTTGCAGTACTCATAATCCACCGAGACCTTCTCTTCTCCCCTCTTTATCGCCGCGTCTGGGCAGTAAATCCAGCATAAGAGGCAGTTTACGCATTTCTCCTCGTCTATTATAGGCCTGTAGGCCCGCCAATCCCCGGTCTTGTATTTCATCGCCGAGCCCGGTTCTGTTATGATCCCGGCTATGGGTATCGATCTCCACCCGGGCTTCTGCTCTTCACTCAATTCCCCTCGCCTCCTCATAGGCCCTCCTGATGGCGGCGACGTTCTTCTCCCCAATCGCCCCTGGAAATCTCTCCGTGACGACCTTGCTTAGGGAATCCAGCGATACCAGAGGTGAAGCCTTAACAAGGGCTCCCAGCATCGCCGTGTTGTATATGGGCCTCCCCAGAATATCGAGGCGCTATGCGGACTGCGTTGACGGTGTAAACCTTCGCCTTCTCCACCCTCAGCTCCTCCCTCAGCTCCTGAGGCTTCCTCTCAGAATTCGCCACAACCATTCCGCCTTCAATGAGTCCCCTAGTCACGTCTACTTGGCCGATGAGCGTCGGATCAACTATAACGACTATATTTGGGGTGTAGATGTGACTGTGAATGCTTATCGGCTCATCTGAGATCCTGGTGTATCCGGTGACTGGTGCCCCTCTCCTCTCAGGCCCGAACTCGGGGAACGCTTGGACGTACTTCCCGTCGAGCAGCGCCGCTTGGGCGAGCAGTCTGCTGACCGTGACTATGCCTTGCCCTCCCCTCCCGTGCCATCTGACCTCAACTAACAACCCGATTCCTCCGCTGATCCTTCCTCTTTTTGGGTTAATTTCAACATGGAAGAGACATATAACTTTACCTAAAACATCTCGGAACGCCTGGGGAATTGGCTATCTGAGGGGTTTCTTGCACCTCAGCAGGATGACGAGCACCGTCAAGCTCATGAGGAAAACGTAGATGTACGGAGCGTTCCCGGCGAACTCTGAGAGGAAGCCTCCCAGCAGCGGTCCTATTAGGTAGCCTACTCCTATGAGGCTCTCGAAGACCCCGGCTGAGTAGCCCCTCGAAGTCCTCTTCCATCTCAGGATGTACGCGATCGACGCAGCGTAGGAGACTCCGGCTCCAAATCCGAAGATAAGGAAGGAGAGCATGAAGGGCAACGTCCTCCTGCTCCAGAATG
>LUCF01000059.1 GCA_001593845.1 Candidatus Bathyarchaeota archaeon B63
TCAGGAAGTGATGAGCCGCCGGGAGAGGCGCTCCCGGGAGGTCTCCGCCCATAAAACCTGAAGTCTAGGCGGCTCTCCACTGAGGAAGCATCATATTTATATTGTTTTTTGCATTTTATTTTGAGACATGTCCTCTACCTATATAATTTCGGAGCTTAGACAGCAGCAAGAGAAGATTATGAAGGCAATTGAGGATCTCGAGGAACAAAAGAAGAAGATCGATGAGAGATATGCATCCGTCAAGAATGAGGAGAACAAGATCTACGATGAGATGCGTCAATGCCGGGACATGTACAAGTTCGAGAGGCTCCAGATGAGGCTGAACGTAGTCTCCAATCAGAGGAGAGCCATAGAAGAGAAGAAGCAGGAGATCGAGAAGAGGCTTAAAGGCCACAAAGAGGAACTTGAGAAGATAAAGCGCAGAATAGAATACATGAAGCCCATGAAGAGGGCAGGGCCGACTGAACGGGCATAATCGCCTCAATAAAGGACACGCTGAATGGGGACAGAAAGTACCGATGAAGCCCTCTAAGTTATCTTAGAACCGCAGCGACAGGGTTTCATCCGTGCCTCATCAATCTTCATGGCCGTGTGGAGCGGTGCAGCGCGAAGAATTATGGACGGGTGGAATGTGGAAGATGCGGTTTCATGGAGAAGAGGGCCCCCAAATTATGCCTAACTGAGAGATCATCTAAAAATAATCGGAGACCTCTAAGGCAAGAGGGCTAATCATTAATTTTGTTTTTTATTATGCGTAGGCCTCTGTTTTTCATGTCACCTTTGTAGCCTTACCACGATACGGTTCTTCGCTGCTTTTACGATCGCCTCGGAAATAGCTACATCTATCTTCGCGTCGCTTGGGGGGTTTAGGCAAGCCGCCTTTCCGTCAAGAGCATCTATGAATTTCTCTGCCTGTCTCAGAAGCGACGATGGATGAGAAGAAAAGTCGATCTCCTCGACGCCTGTATCCCGATATATCTTCAGGATCCGCCTTGAGGGGAGAATCTCGAGCCCTCCCTCAGTGCAGATGAATCTGACCTCCAGATTGGGAAATCCGGGCGGTCTTATGTACCCAGCCACAGCCGAATATAAACTATCGTTCTGAAAACGAAGAATTGCCGCGCACATCTCCTGCTCCACAAATTCTTTGCCCCTCATGAGTAATTGATTCGCCGAAGCAGAGACATCCACCACCGATCCGAGGACCCAGCGAACTGGGTTGATGAAACAGTAGGTCATGTGGGTTAGGGGCATCCCGCCGCTTTCCTTCTCCTTGTAATACCAGCTTGACGGTGAAGCTGGAAACAGCGCGAGGCTCTGAACCAGAACCGGCTCTCCTAGGACCCCGCTTTCTAATATATCCTTTGCTTTTTCCCAAACAGCGCTATACCTTGCATCGTACCCAGCCTCGATGAGGCACCCCTTCTCCTCCGCCCTCTTCTCTATCTCTTCTGCTTCTCTTAAGTTAACCGCCAAAGCGGCTCCGACGAGTATGCCTGGGGCTACATCTATCCCCCACTTAACAATCTCCGTCTGTGCTCCATGCGGAACTTCGATTAATAGGGCATCAGGCTTCAAGGAGCCTATACGACGATAATCATCGAAGGCTTCTTGGGCTCCCAACTTCCGCGCCAGCCTTCTTGCATGCTCGATATTTCTTGAAGCAACCGCAATTATCTCAGCCTCTCCCGTATCTAGAAGAGCCTTGCCCCTCGCGAAGGCCATGCGACCCGCACCGACGATTCCTATTCTCTTCATAGACCATCACGATGCATTCTCAGTTAGGCTCCCAAATTATAATTAGCTTTCTCCAGCAGAGAAGGTGGACTCTTGGGCTTCTTCCCCAATAATCGGAAATAATCGCAGGTTCCTCAGATGGTACGCCTGATGAATGCTTTTAAGCCGATGGCTCCTTAGAAAATGGCAGGTGAGATCTGGATGCCAAGCGTCGTCAAGATCGGGGTTCTAAAGGCTGGCTGTATAGGAACCCTTCCTCTCTTGGAGGTCATGCTGGATGAGCGGGCGGATAGGGCTGACATAGACGTCAGGGTAATAGGGTCCGGCGCGAAGCTCGGCCCGGAGCAATGCAGGGAAGTAGCGGAGCAGATGATAAGGCTGAAGCCTGATCTGGTGATCCTCATCGGCCCGGCTCAAGCCGCTCCTGGACCGTCAGAGGCTCGGAGGATACTCTCAGAGGCAGGTCTGCCTACAATCGTTATCTCGGACCTCCCCGCGAAGAAGCTGACAGGCGAGATCGAGAAGGCTGGGATGGGATACATAATCGTCGAGGCCGACTCGATGATAGGGGCGAGGAGGGAGTTTCTAGACCCGACTGAGATGGTCCTCTTCAACTCCGATGTGATTAGGGTGCTCGCCGCTACGGGCGCCTTCAACCTCGTAGTCGAGGCGATAGACAGGGCGATCGAGGCTCTCAAGAGGGGGGAGGCCCCGGAGCTTCCCAGGCTCGTAATAGATGGGGCCAAAGCCGTGGAGGCGGCGGGGTTCCTGAACCCATATGCGGGGGCAAAGGCGCTAGCCGCTTATGAGATGGCGAGGCAGGTCTCGAGGATCACGACGGCCGCCTGCTTCAAGACCCAGGACCCGAAAGTTTACATCCCAATGGTCGCTGCGGCCCATGAGTTGATGAGGGAGGCGGCTAAGCTCGCGGATGAGGCTAGGGAGATCGAGAAGGGCCAAGATCAGGTTCTGAGGAGGCCTCACTTCAAGGACGGATCGGCTGGGACGAAGAGGAGGCTTATGGAGAAGCCCGCCAGGGAGACGCTGCGGGGAGCGGGGCTTTAAGGCCGCTCGTCACCGCTTATCCTCTTCGACGTATCGGCATGCTGATCGGCTGGGTCGTAAGCGGGTCCGGGTTTCCATTCAGGGTTCTGCGGTACCACGATTCGAGCTTGAAGAGCAGGTTTTTGAGGAGATCCTCCTCTGAGTCTGCGATGTTCTCCTTTTCTTCCGGATCTCTCCTCAAGTCGTATAGCTCAAGGTGTCCAGCGGGGTTTCCGTAGACATCGGGCCTCATCGTCTGTATAAGCTTCCAGTCCCTCGTCCTGATCGCCCTCTTCGTCATCCGCGTATTCTCAAGGGAGACGACGAATTCCCTTCTGATCTCACGCCTCTCAGCCGCCTCGACGAGCGGCTTCCCGTCGAACCTGACATCGACATCCATCCCCAGCAGCTCAATGATCGTCGGCGCTATGTCCTCGTGGGTGGCGAAGCCCTTAACCCTGACCCCTCTAGGCATCCCAGGCGATTTTATTATCAGCGGGATGTGGATGTCCCCCTCGTATAGGCCGTGGTGGTCATAGAATATCTCATGCTCGCCGAGGAGCTCCCCGTGATCCGCCGTTACCAGTATGGTTGATTCGTCATAGAGCTCATGATCCATCAGCCATGAGATCAGATCTGAGACTTGCTTGTCGGCGTAGAGGATCTCCTCATCGTAGAGGCTGTCCATGTAGGCCTTGTCATCGTGCTCTTCAATGATTCTTCCAGCCCATCCATCCAGGATATTTCTTCCCCAGACGGTTCTCATCATGAGCTCCCTGAGGGGCTGAGGCTTTCCGCCCGGCCGGTAGAAGGTCCCCTTAAATGGCGGAGGTGGAAGGTAAGGGGCGTGGGGGTCCCAGTAATGGATGAACATGAATAGCGGTCTGCTGCCGAGTCTTCCCTCCCTCCAGATCTCGAGGAATTCTATGGCCTTCCTCGTCGTTAATTCGCCGTTGATCTTGCACCCTCCTGAGACGACGGTTACGCCGCCTGAGAAGATGTAGTACTCGTACCCCCGGGAGAACCAGGGCGCCCCAGTCGCCGTTAAGTTGTCAACAGCAACAGTCAAGAACCCTCTCATGTACAGGATCTGGGAGATCATCTGAGCCTCTTCGGAGAGGAGTAGGCGGCCCCTATGACAGACGATCCCGTGCCTAAGCGGATTAAGGCCCGTGAAGATCGTTGTGTATCCTGGATGCGTGGGGATGGCTGGGGCTATGCAGCTCTCGAATAGTACGCCTTCTCCCGCGAGCTCATCGATTCCCGGTGTGGTCTCCAGCCCATACCCATAACAGCTCATATGATCGGCCCTTAAAGTATCCAGAGCGATGAGGATCACGATTGTATCCGTATTCTCAGAATCGGCTGAGGCCTTGGTCATGCCAGATCCTCCACGCGGCCAGAGTCAACGGACAACCCTAGTCTTGCTTATCCGGTACCTCTTTAGGGCTTCATCGTCTATCTCGACGCCGAGCCCGGGCTTATCAGGAACCCTCGCAAGGCCATTCTTTATCTCTATGGGTTCAACGAGCAAGTCGTTCTCCCGACAGAACTCGCCGAATATATCGCTGGTGAGGGTAGCATTCTTCGTAGCCGCGCATGCATGCAAGTAGCTCGCCTCCAAGATTCCCAAGTCGTTCCCGGACCCATGCCATACGGGTATGCCGGCCAGATCCGCCGCGGCGGCGTTCCTCCTGAACTCATGCATGGCCCCGGACGTGTTTATCATGTCACATGCATCCATCTTTATGGCCCGGATGATGTCTGCCCCTCCTATGTGGAGGGCCAGTGGGATATCGATCTTCTGCCTCAGAAGGACATACCAGTAGAGGTTCTCCTTAGGAACGGGGTCTTCAAAACACACTATATTGCGGCCTTCCAGCCTCCTGGCGAGCTTAACCGTGACCGATGGCTGGCCGAACCTGGTGTTGGGATCGCAGATTATCCCCATATCCTGCCCAGCGGCCTTCTCGATGGCCTCAACGGTCTCCACTATGTCCCAGGGACGTGCCTTCAGCTTGATCACGCTGTATCCCATCTCGGCGGCCAACTCAGCAATCGCGGCGGTCTTCTCGGGGTTCCCAGGCCCGTGATATGGAGACCAAGCGGAGACCGGGACTTCCTTCCTGTAGGCTCCCCCCAAAATCTTGTAGACTGGGATCCCCAAAGCCTTCCCAACTAGGTCGCCGATGGCCTGCTCAAATAAATGATTGAGCTGTCTGGGGAAGCCTAAACTTTGGAGGTTAAATTCTAAGGGGTCTCTTCCGATGATCTTCTTTGCCTCCCTCAGGATGGACTCCTCGGGGACTCCTCTGTAGCTCTCAGCTATCCCGGTCAGCCCGTCATCTGTGTATATTCTCATGATCACCTTGGGGACCTTTGCGAGGGAATCATTCAGGACCTTCATGTTGTCTACGAATGGAACGGTCACAGTGGTTGTTTCAACCTTCGTAATCCTCAATTTTTCCCCTCCTAATCTTTAATGCCAGCTTAATATCGGGCTTCCACTTATATGAATTGGGACTCGAGGCGGATGTGAACTTTTTGAAAAGCGTGACTGAGCCTAAAAAGGGAGATTCGTCTTGCATAACTTGGAGCCGTAGCGTCTACGAAAGAATTTAGTATCTGATGCCGACTATGGTAGGGAGGGGTTGGATGATGTCAAGGTGGATGTTGCGGGGTTACTCGTTCTGGGAGGGGCTGCCTCCGCCTCAATACATATTTCGAAACCTCCGATTCTTAGGCGTGGCGCTTGAGCCTCCAGATTGGAAGCCGGGTTCGTGGTGCGGGGCTGGGAAGGCGATTGTGGACTACGAGAATGAGGAGTACATCTTGACCTCTAGGCCTAGGAAGATGGAGGGTGGAGCCAGGGGGTACGCCGCTGAGATCTACCGATCGAAGGACGGGACGAATTTCGATCTGGTCTC
>LUCF01000060.1 GCA_001593845.1 Candidatus Bathyarchaeota archaeon B63
GCCTGTGAGGAGGCAGCTAGCATAACGGAATACACTTAAAGGGAATCCTCCATCGGATAGCTCAGCTTTTCACATGGTTGAAGACCGCTTCAGCCCCAGAAGAGCCTTCTGATTTTAACCTCAACCGGGTTTGACCTTACGCCGTGGATCATTGGGGATGAGACCCGATGAAGCTTTAAATTGCTTTAAAAGGAAGAATAAGTGGCCATTGGTGATTGTTGCTCTCGGGGACGAACATTATGATCGTGTTGCTCGGAAAGCCCATAAAGAACTGGGAGTGCATATACGAGGATTGCGAGGCATCATGCTGTAGAACGCGGAGAGAGATCACCCTCCTTGACATCAAGAGGATAGTTGAGGCGACGGGGAAGCAGCCTGAGGATTTCGTCTCAATAACAACCGGTTATATTCCCTATACATTGAAGAGGAAGGATGGAAAATGCGTCTTCTTAACGGAGAATTATCAATGTGTACTCCATGATTCGGGGGCAAAACCGATACTCTGTAAGATGTACCCCTTCATGCTTCAGAAGATCCTGTATGGGGATGAGCCGATAATGTTCATCAGCCCAGTTCAAGACTGCCCGGGATACGGGAGGGGACCGCCATTCACAAAAGAAACTCTTGATGAGATCAAGAGACAGGGAAAAGTATACTTGGCCGAGCTGAGAAGAATAGCAAGATACAAAAAGAGAAGGGTAAGACTAGAGGAAATCCTACAAAAGGAGCTTTAATTCCATTCAGAGAAACCAATCCCAGAATCCTTTCATTATTAAAAATGACAGAAGAATTCTATGCGCCCAGCATCCTCTTTATTGGTTCAGGTTTCGGTTTCCCTTCAATCTTTGTGGCCATCTATGACTAAGGTGGCGGATGAACACCTCTTCCACCAGCCTAAAATAGCTGATCCCGATAAGAATCACTGAGTAATGTTTGAGAGCGAGTAAGGGCATGAAGGGCGGATACACAGCGGCCTCTATGCTGCCTCCCTTGTTTCCGTCGAGTAGGCATAGATATGTGAGGGCCCCGCCGAGCCACGTCTACGAGTATATCCTTCATGTCCTGAAGGATGAGATCGGAATAGGCGAGGGGGAAATCAAGCACATCGACGGCTCAACCTTAGAAACATCGCTCGGTGGAAGAGTGGGGATCGGCCTAACGATCCGTACTTCGCAGGAGGGCGATATAACACTTCTGAGGCTCAGATTCAGCTACAGAAGAATCCTCCTCTCGGCGGTTTTCCTCCTGATCGCTGCTGTCGGGTTCAGCCTCCTCCTCGGCTCGCCGCTGATCATGCTGATCGCCGCCGTCATCCTCCCAGTCGCCTATCGCGCCAATCTTGAGGCGGTCAGGTTCCTAGACATCTTGAATGAGACCATCCCGTTCTTTGAGGAGGAGTACAGCCGCCGAGTCCTAATGAGGGGCAGGGAGAGGTGGAGGAAGCACTTGGGGAGGGCGCAGGAGATATACAGGAGGCTCCTCAAGAGGCATATGGATACCTGGGGAGACACGAATGTCCTCAAGTACAAGATCGAGGATTACCAGTCGAGGGGCCTTACGTATGAGGAGGCCATAATAAGGATAGCCGAGGAGGAAGGCGTGATCTTGGATGAGCAGTGAAGGCTCGGCTAAGCCCGCCTCAGGGATAGACCCTATTTATGAGCCTCGGAAAGGCGACTGCGTCTCGTATGTGGTCAAGCTTGCAGATCCAGGCGACGGTCCGTTCAACCCCAAGCCCGAAGCCTGAGTGGGGAACGGAGCCGTACCTCCTCAGGTCTATGTACCACTCATAATCCTTCGGGTTCAGTCCTTCCTCCCTCATCCTCCTCAACAACTCATCCAGATCATCAATTCTCTGTCCTCCCCCAGTTATCTCGCCATAGCCCTCTGGGGCGAGGAGATCAGCCGAGAGCGTGACCTCCGGCCTCTTCGGGTCGGGCTTGTGGTAGAACGCCTTCACGCCGGTTGGGAAGTGGGTCACGAAGAACGGCTTGTTGAACTTCTGGGTCAGTATCTTCTCATGGGTCCATGTGAGGTCATCACCCCATTTGAAGTCAACCTTCTCCTCGTTAAGCATCTCCACAGCCCTGTCATAGGTCACCCTCTCGAACGGGGGCTTCATCCCCTTTAGCTCGTCCACTCGCCTCCCGAGGGATTCGAGTTCACCAGCCATCTCGTCGCAGAGGACGCTGATCACGTAGCCCAGCATCTCCTCTTGGATATCCATTATGCATTCAAGGTCGCACCATGGGACCTCCGCCTCGAGATGCCAGTACTCCGTCAGGTGGCGGCGGGTCCTTGACCTCTCAGCCCGGAATGACGGGGCGATTGTGTATATCTTTCCTAGACTCGCTATTGCCGCCTCCGCGTAGAGCTGCCAGCTCTGCGTCAGATACGCCTCCTGGTCGAAGTACTTTACTGGAAAGAGGGTTGACCCGCCTTCGCATGCGGCTGTTATGAGGGTTGGGGAGTGAAACTCCGTGAACCCATTCGTCTTGAACCATTCCCTCGCCGCCTCGAGGAACTTCGCCCTCACCCGAAGTATGGTCTGCATCTTCCGGCTTCGTATCCAGAGGTGACGGTTGTCCAAGAGGAACTCCGGCCCGTGATACTTCTTTGCGATTGGGTAACCCTCCTCAGCCCGATGGTGAACCCTAAGGTTCTCAACCTTGATCTCGTATCCCCCCGGGGCTCTCTTATCCTCCTTCACGGTCCCGGACACTTCAAGCGAGGACTCTTGGGTGAGGCCCTTAACATCCTCGAAGACCCTATCCTCAACTGAGCCCTTCTTCATAGTACACTGGATTATGCCCGTGCCGTCGCGGATCAGAAGGAAGTGTATGCCCCCGCTTGACCTCATGTTGTGGAGCCAGCCTCTGATCTGAACCTTCCTGTCTGTATGCATCCCGGAGAGTATCGAGGATATATCGACCATGTCCATCACCCCCAGGACTCCCTACCATCCAGCCCCGCGCACATCCACCAACTAGAATAACCTGAACTCTCTAATGAAGATTCCCCGATGAGCCTCCCCGCAGCCGCGAATCTTCATTCCGGCCTCTCATCAGGCTTATACAGCCTCCTCTCGTATGGGCCTCTCGGCTTCAACTTTATGGCAGGACGGCTTTCCGCCCTTCTCCTAGCGATGTTCATAGCCCTAGCTTGGACCTGAGCGATCCGTGTCAGAGATGGGACCCTCCGCCGCCTCCTTCTAGGTTTCAAGGCTAGGGCCTTGAAGGCTGAGGAGAGGGGCTTCCGTCTCTTCCTTCCGCTCTCCTTCCTCCGCAGTCTCGGAGCTCTTACGAAGGTCACCTCCTTCCTGTCGAGTTCAACCTTCCCCACCACCCAGCCTACTGAGAGCCAGGCATCCGAGTGGGGCCTCCCGCTCCTATTCGTCCACCACCCAGCGTCGCTCATCGCTGATGGGGGAAGCCTTCCGCCCATGATATCCTCGATCCTCTTGAAGGTGAGCTTGACGTAGCTGCTGTACTTGGCTCTCCTCGTCAGGTACTCGCGTAGGTAGGTGTACTTGCTCCTCCAGGCCGGTTTAGGCGTGACCCTCGTCTTGGCGCATCTGAGGCAGATTGGATTGCCCGCCTCGTCGCGTACTAGGCAGTTCCCGCAGCATAGCCTCTGGCATATGAAGCAGCGGTGAAGGAGGCGGCTGGGTATGGAGAGGCCGCATATGGAGCATCCCTCCTCGACTATGATTCTCATCTCAGGCTGCACTCTACTCATTAATGGGAAGGTGAAGATTAGCGTTTCCTCCATTATTGATTCATGATGAGTGGGTTGCCAAAATGAATGTTTAATATGGTAATTTGAGCATATGTCCTAAATTCCTAAGAGATATTAATTGCCCGACCTAAAGAAGGGTGTGGAGGGAAACCCGTGCAGAGGGGCTTCTCTCAGAGTTTCCCCTCAGCCGCAGAGAAAAGATCACGTATAAAGTTGTGCTTGGATGTTCTGAAGGTCATAAGCAAGGGCGTAACAAAGCCCACGAACATCATGTATAAGAGCAACCTTTCATGGACCACTTTGATGGACATCCTGGATTTCCTCACAAGGGAGGGATTCATCGAGACCGAGATAGATGGTAAGCGGAGGAGATATAAGATAACCAGTAAGGGGCTGAACGCACTTAACTACTACAAAAGAGTAGAGGAGACTCTCATGCCTGCTGGGAGAACCATCAGGATCTAAATCCCCAAAAAGCCCCGGATGGAGAAATATCTCTCGGCTCATCAGCCCATAAGGGTCTGCCTCGGACCCCTCTGGCCTTAAAGACGGCCTTCAGGAGTGTCTCAGACGGAGTCTCCTCTGAGTATCCGCTAGCCTCGATGATCAGCAAAGCATAGCATGAAGGAGGAAACGCCGTTGACGCCTCCTCAGCCTAACCTTAGCCGTATCTCCAACTTGTATAAAATCATAATCCATGCGGCGGCATCAATGCACGCCATCGGCGGATATGGAACAGGCATTCCTATTCATGCACCATCGAACGATACTGATTAAATAAAGGCCTTTTAACAGTATATTAGTCCAATTCTCCAGAATGTTTGGGATGGGCATCATGGAGAACTTGATGGTCGGCTTGATAGGGGTGAGCCATTGGCACTCAAGAATGTACGTAGACGCTCTCATGGATATAGACGGTGTTAAGGTAGTCGGCGTCTCCGATAGGGACATCGGCGTCGCTAAACATGTTGCTGAGAAGATAGGCTGCATATACCGCGCAGACTACAGAGAGCTAATCGAAGGCCGGGAACTGGACTTCGTATTCGCCTTTGGAATTCATAGGGAGATGCCCGAGATAATTGAGAGCCTCATAGATCTAGGCATAGCGTTTATGGCTGAGAAGCCCGCCGGAACGGACTATAAGCAGCTGGAGCCCCTAGTTAGACGTGTGGAGGATGAGGGCCTCTTCGCGTCGGTGGCGTTCGCTTACAGATGTTCTCCCTGGGTCAAGAGGCTCAGCGAGCTGAAAAGATCAGGGCTTCTAGGCGAGTTCCTTCACGGGTACTACAGGTACATCACTGGGCCTCCGCGGAGATATGTGGATTGGGGATGTGGCTGGATGTTGAATAAGGAGCTCTCAGGAGGAGGCTGCACCATAAATCTCGCCATACACTACATCGACCTCGCCAGACACCTCACAGGCTCAGAGGTTAGGAGGGTTTATGCGGTCATGGGGAATAGGGGATTCGGACTCGAGATAGAGGATCTCTCAGCCATCATCATGGAGATGGATGACGGAAGCGTACACACAGTTGATGTTGGGTACTGTAACCCATCTGGAGGCTGGAACAGCACTTTTTCTGTAACGACGAGAAACTACAGAGTTCTCGTATACGGCGAGGAGTGCAGCATAGCATCCAAGAGCGGAGGGGAGGAAAAAATCAGCCTTAGGGGCGTTAACATGTATAGGAGTATGGTCGAGGAGACGATTAAAAGGTACGAGGCGGGCGTGAAGCCCATAGCCAGCCTGAGGGACTGCCTCACGGCCTTAAAGGTCGTGAATAAGGCTTATGAATCAGACATTCG
>LUCF01000061.1 GCA_001593845.1 Candidatus Bathyarchaeota archaeon B63
CTATCCAAAGAGTGCCCATTAATTCGCAGGGATCATCAGAAGAGATAATTGGAACGTTCATTCAGACGTTGAGGAACGCTATGGAGATAGCCGATTCGCAGGGAATCAGGGTGATGGGTATAGGAATAGACACGCCTGGACCCTTCGATTTCGCGAAGGGCATAAGTTTGATGGGCCGAGGTCTCGGCCAAGACAAGTTTTCTTCAATCTACGGGATAAACCTACGAAATGAATTCGTGAGGCGGCTAGGTTTGAAAGAAGGCTTCCCAATAATATTTGAGCCGGATTCATGGGCCTTTCTTAGGGGCGAAGCCTGGTTGGGAGCCGCTAAAGGCTACAACCGCATACTCGGGATCACGCTTGGCACAGGTCTCGGTTCTGCTTTCATGGTTAACGATGAGATAGTGATCAGGGGGCCAGGGGTTCCAGGGTACGGGTGGCTAGCGCAGCTTCCATACAGAAACGGCGTAGTCGAGGACAGGATCTCTAGAAGGGGGATTCTCACTCGGTATGAAGAATTAACCGGGAAAAGCATCAGGGGTTTGGATGTAATCGACATAGCCAAAAAGGCCATGAAGAAAGATAGGATAAGCCTACAAGTATTTGAAGAGACGGGGATGATCCTGGGTAAGGCGTTAAGTCGAATATGCTCAGATTTCAGGCCTGAGTGTTTAGTCCTCGGAGGGCAGATCTCGAAGTCCTTCTCCCTCTTCGCGGAACCCCTAAGAAATCAACTAAGATCCATCCCAAGCCTAAAGAAGATTACTCAGGCCAAATGGATAGACTTAAGCCCGCTATACGGCGTCGCAAAGCTCCTCTTTAAAGGCACAGTATCGCCGGCTTGGAGCCTACCGACGGAGCTCACGGAGGAAGAAGCTAAAAGAATCTTCGCTGAGCTCAGCCAATACGCAGTTACTGATTAGGCCACTCTCATGGATCGCCGTTGTAGGGCCAGCCGACTGGCTCGGGGATAAATGGCTCTTGGACTGGTGATGCCTTAAAGACCGAAAGAAGCACGAGAATCCTTATCTTCCGCTGATCCTCAATAAAGTTAAAATATCAAACAGATAGTATCGATGAGGATTCTGGCGATGAAAGAAAAACTCGATGCGGACATCCTTAAGCATTCAAAGGGAGCATGGTACAGCATTCCAGGCGAGGCCATAAATAAACTTACAATCTCAGCTGAAGAGAATGAGTTATTCGAAGATGAGAGGGTCTTCGGTAAGATCATCAGCCAAATTCAGGATCAATCTCAGCGAGGGGAACCTTGTTTAATAGCATTTGACGGGTTTTTGGGCACGAAGTTAAGGGAGATAGTCTCAAGGGTAGATGAGGAACTAAAAAATAGGGGAATAGAAACCCACCTTTTAGATTTCTCTGAGTATTTCAGAGGCAGCAATGAGATTAAGAATGAATTGGAACCTTACCTAAACGTCGACCCTGAGTGGGGACGCGTCTATAGGGGAAGACCGAAGGATTTCCTTGATTTGAGACGTGTAGAAGAACTCAGGCGATATTGCCAAAGAATGAAGAGGAATAAACGGTTGGGGCTGATAACGATTGTTTACGGAACCTTTTCGGCTGTTCCTCCACTTAGAAAACTATACGATATCATCTACTTCATCGACATAACGATTGAGAGGCTGTTTAGGCGCTTAAGGGAAACCGGAGAGGCTTATGCGCTTGGGTCGAGACTAAACTCGCCTGTACCCCTAGATCCTAAACGATTCTTTTATGCGGATTACGTTCTTCTCAGAAAGCACAAAAAGTACTTGCTGAACTACATAGACTGGTACATTCTGGATGAGTATCCCAATTACAAAATGATCTCAGCTTCCCTACTGAATAGGATCTGCTCGGATCTCGCTGAGGGACCTATCAGACCGAAACCTTTCTATATACCTGGCGTTTGGGGAGGGGAGTGGATTAAGTCGCTTAAGCCGAAGCTTAGGGAGGTCCTTCTCTCCCCTGATGTTCCCCTCTCATGGGAGATCGATTTAGTGGATATCCTGCAGAGCGTCAGGGTCTCGGTAGACGGTACGATCCTTGAGATACCCCTATTAATAGTCCTGTGGAAGGAAGGGAAACGAATTCTAGGCAAGTATGTCTACAAAAAATATCGGGGAAGACTGCCCCTGACCATGAGTTATGATGACACTTACAACTCCGGATCGCTTGCTAAGGGAGAAGGCTTAGCCATACAGGTTCATCCCGGAAGGAGCTACTTGAAGAGACGCTTTAATGAGAATTTCGGCCATCACGAAAGCTACTACATATTGGATGTGGGTCCGGGAGCCAAAACTTACCAAGGATTAAAAGAAGATGCCGATGTAACGGAATTTTATGAGGATGTTATTAAAGCCAAGGAGCATGGCGTTCCATTTGACCATAACAAGTATGTAGATAGCTTTCCAAGCAGGCGCGGTGACCTCTTTTTAAACCCTGCAGGGACGATACATGCCTCTGGACGTAACCAAGTCGTATTAGAGCCAGATTTAATTCCGCTCGAGTTTCCCGGCTACGTCTTCCACTTCTATGATTATCTGAGAATAGATCTGGATGGAAAACCCCGGGGGATCCATCCGGAGCATGCATTTCAAGCACTGAAGAATAGGAGGACAAGATGGGTTGTTGAACATTTACAACTCAAGCCGAAACTCTTAAGGGCTGGCGATGATTGGCGCGAGTACCTCATAGGGGAATGTAGAGAGGCAGAATATATGATGTGCAGGCTGGAATTCCTCACCGAAATAGGGGACAATACGCATGGAACAGTTCAGCTGCTCACCCTAGTGGACGGAAAAACCGTGGTAATAAAATCCAAAGACGGAAAGAAGGAGTTTAAATTAAATTTTGGAGAGACAGTTATAATTCCAGCCTCGTACGGCGAATATACCATTGAATGTCTAGACCATGGGGACGGCTGGCGGACCCCTGCCGGGACACCTGTAGGTCCTACATGTAAGATCCTAAAATTTTTCATTAAACACCATGAATAACTGAAAGGATGCTGGATGATCACTGGTCTCTTTGATGCGCTTTCAACTTATCTAACTCATTTTTCGCGACGTTTCATGTAACTTAAACAGCCATAAAACTATTAAATTGATTCAGAATAAAAAGGCCGATAGAACCGTTATGACAAGGTTGATGAAGATCCCTAAATGAGACGATTAGGAAGACCACCTTAATCGTTGATGTAAAACCGGCGGGTGATACTCAGCGACGGATGTCTATTCAGCCAGCGGAACCCCGGTGGTGATGAAGTAGTTTGAGCCGTTGCTTAACTTGGATGTGATCATCGCCACAGCAGGACTCTGAAAGATAACCTATTGAGGGTATTGCGCAATTCCCTCAGGATGAATTACCACAAGAAGGGTAGGAGCTTCATCTTTTACTTGACGGTGACGCTCTTCGCGAGGTTGCGGGGTTTATCCGGATTAAGTCCCTTCTCGACGGCTATATAGTACGCCATGAGTTGGAGGGGAACCACGAAGGCTATCGGCGTCAGAACCTTCGGTAGGTTACCCGGCACCTCGAAGTAATCATCAGATAACTTCTTGATCTCCTCGTCTCCCTTCTCTATCACGGATAAAATCATTGCTCCCCGAGCCTTCATCTCCATGATGTTGCCGATGATCATCTTCCTCGTCTCATCCATTGGGCAGACGAAGACGACTGGAAAGCCGGGTTCAATCAGGCTTATGGGCCCATGCTTGCTCTCCCCCGCCGGGTAGGCTATCGACGGTATATATGTGATCTCCATTAGCTTCAGTCTCCCCTCCATAGCCGTGGCCGTGCTTATCCCCCTCCCAAGGAAGAAGAAGACTGGCTTATCCTTGTACTTCCTCGCTATCTTCTTAGCCCGATCCTCATTCTCCCTTATCGTCTCCTCCACAATCTCGGGAATCCGGCGGATCTTCTCCTCTATCTCCTCTATCTGCTTGTGTCCCACCTTCCCCCGGATCTTAGCGACCCTCAATGCGAGCTGGGCCAGGACGGAGAGCTGAGAGGTGAAGGTCTTCGTCGCCGCAACTCCTATCTCAGGGCCTGACTGCTGGATTATGTAGACTCGTGAAATTCGGGTTAGGGTTGAGCCTACAACGTTCGTTAGGCCCAGAATGGTGGCGGCGCGGTTCCTCGCATAATCCACGGCGGAGAGGGTGTCAGCTGTCTCGCCTGACTGGCTGACGGCTAAGATTGTGCTGTTAATGTTTACGGCCATGCCCTCCTGCTCGATGAACTCGGAGGCTATTACCGGATGGGTCGCCAGATAGGCTAGCTCAGAGAACATGTAGGAGGCGGCGAGGCAGGCATGATATGAGGTTCCAGCCGCTACTAGGAAGACCTCTCCCGCCCTATCCAGGAAGGTCGCCATTAAGTCGAGGTACTGATCCTGAAGCCGAAGCGTATTCGTCAGGCATCTCGGCTGCTCATGGATCTCCTTCAACATGAAGTGTGGGTACCCCTGCTTCTCAGCCATCTCAGCCGTCCATTCTATGATCTCCGGCTCTCTAATGATCTGCTTCCAGTCCTCTATGCTGCGGATCTCGTATCCGTCGGCTCTTAGGATGACGAGCTCCCCATTCTCGATTACGACGGCCCTATTCGTCAATGGGAGGAAGGCTGGGATGTCTGAGGCGCAGTAAACGGCGTTCTCCCCCAGCCCCAACACGAGGGGGCTCTCCATCCTTGCGCAGACGATCTTATCCGGCTCGCGGCTCGAGATCACCGCGATCGCGTATGAGCCTCTCAGCCTCTTTAAGGCTTCGAGGGTTGCCTCTACGAGGCCTAAGCCCTTCTTCAGGTTATCCTCAATGAGGTGTGGGATGACCTCCGTATCCGTCTTAGACCTGAACTTGTGTCCGGAGCTCTCCAGCTCAGCCTTCAGCTCGGAGAAGTTCTCGATTATGCCGTTATGAACCACCGCGATCTCGCCTAGACAGTCGATGTGGGGATGGGCATTAGCCTGGTATGGGGCTCCATGGGTCGCCCAGCGGGTATGACCGATGCCGACGTTCCCGGGCAGATCATCCAGATTATACAGCCTATGAACCTCATCTATTTTGCCCTGATCCTTCTTTATGTGGATTCCGCCCTCATGAAGTGTGGCGACGCCTACGGAGTCATATCCCCTATACTCAAGCCTCTTCAGAGCGGCGCGAATAACCGGCGCGACCTTTACATCCTTAGATATGCATCCGAAAATTCCGCACATAGCGTCGTCGCCAAGTTGATAATGAAAACCATTTAATTAAGGTTGCGATACATCTACGACCACACACTGCCATTGCTTAGCTAAACCAACTGGGCTTGGTTTCAAGAGGCCCCTCGGATGCTTTTAAAAGTAATTTTAATTAACCATGAAGTTATTGAGGTTATTGGCGGCCGTAGTCTAGCTTGGTTAGGACATCGGCCTCCCGTCTACGGCTGGAAGAGAGCCGACGACCCGGGTTCAAATCCCGGCGGCCGCATCAAATTTCGGGTTCAGATCCTTCGCC
>LUCF01000062.1:0-10973 GCA_001593845.1 Candidatus Bathyarchaeota archaeon B63
TCCCTGACCTCCCGGCTTATGAAGCCCCCGATCTTTAGGCCCTTGCTCTTCAGCTTCTCAGCTGCTCTGAGGAGGACCGTTGTCTTGCCTACTCCAGGCCTCCCGGTCAGGAAATAAGCCCTCTTCAAATCGGATCACAACCGCCGCTTCCGCCCCGGCTTAATCGGCTTGATGCCTGTTTTCTCCATTGCTGGGGGACACGTTGTTCCTTTGATGGGTTAAAACTGCTTTAGTATGTCCTCCTCCTCCATTATGTTGTTGCAGTAGTGGCATCTCAGCCTGAGGGGGTCCTCCTGCTCCACGTAGAATGTGGGCTTGACGGGTTCATCCTTGCTGTTCGAGATGCAGGAGGGCTTTATGCACTTGATTATCCCCTGGACTACTGGTGGGAGCTTAACCTTCTGCTTCTCCACGACCCTGTAGTTCCGGATGATGTTTATCGTCGCTCTGGGCGATATCAGGGCTATCCTGTCGACCTCCTCCGGGTTGAGTTCCCGCCCCTCTATCTTGACCATGTCCTTCGTCCCGAGCTTCTTGCTCGGAACGTTCATCGCTATCGTCACAACGCCTCCTGAGCGGCCGTCGATGCCCAGGATTCTGATGACATCTAGCGCCTTGCCCCTCGCTATGTGGTCTATGACCGTCCCATTCCTTATCTTCGAGACCCTAAGGGTTCTCTTAGACATCAGGACCAACCGCTCCATACTATATCATCGGCGGATAAAAGGTTATTCTCGGGACTTTAATCTTTAATACCGGCTTCCTTTCCCTTTAGTGGTATTCATCTAGGATCCTAATGCTTCCCCATAAGCTGGAGTAGTAGGCTTTCATTACTCGAATACTATTACGGATAATGTTAACAAACTGATGATCATGGCTATCGGAAAATAATTTCTAAGAAGGTCACTTGAGCGTTCTTAGCTCTTTGAGTATGTTTTTTTGAGTTTTTCTGGAAGAAGAGAGATCTTTCTTTTGCTTATTTCGTAGAATTCCGCCCTGGATATGCCTAACATTTCGGATGCTCTCCCAGCGGACGGTCACATCAAGACGGGATTAGAATGATAACGCTAATAACCATCGGCTCTTCACCTTCAAGATGGAGCACTCATTGCCAGCGGCACCTTTACACATGCATAAGCGAAAATGCACATCCCTTATAAAGAAAAAAATCTGCCGGGGCGCGGAGCTCAAAAAGAGAAAGGAATCCTGAGGCCTTTGTAAAGGCCTTATATAGAAAAAATTTTCCCGGCGGCGCGGAGCGCAAGAAAAAAGAGAAAGCCGGGGCGGACGGAAGCAGCCTTACGAGCCATTAAATAGAACCGTGCGGCTATGAACCGCAGATAAGGTATATTGTGCTCACACAGAGGGGTCCATCCCAGAAGCAGCCCAGATGGGGCTGTAAGGCTTAAATCATCCTATTCACGTATTTGCTTTCGAGGTGGCTCTGAAGGATGGGGAGGGGCTACGGCTTCGCCAACAGGGACATAGTCTCGATAAGGAGCTTCACAAGGGAGGAGATCGATTACATCCTCGAGGTCTCAGGCACCATGGAGCCCCTGGTCGAGAAGGGCTCAGACATGCTCCGTGGGAAGGTCCTCGCCGAGCTGTTCTTCGAGCCGAGCACCAGGACCATGCTGAGCTTCCAGACGGCGATGTACAAGCTCGGCGGGAGCGTGATAGGGTTCGCTGAGCCCGGAGTCTCATCGGTCTGGAAGGGCGAGTCCCTAGCCGACACCGTGAGGGTTGTTGAGAGCTACTCAGACGTGATCGTCCTCAGGCATCCCCTTGAGGGAGCCGCGAGGTTCGCGGCTGAGTATGCGAGGGTCCCGGTTATAAACGCCGGCTCTGGGGCTGAGGAGCATCCTACCCAGGCCCTTCTTGATCTGTATACGATCATGAAGTCTAAGGGGCGGATAGACGGATTGAACATCGTGCTTATGGGTGACCTCCGCTACGGGAGGACCGTTCACTCGCTCGCTTACGCCCTATCACTCTATGATGTTAAGCTTAGGCTTGTCTCGCCGGATCTCCTGAAGATGAGGCGGGAGGTCATAGAGGATATAAAGGACCGCATAGAGGTCTCGGAGCATACCGATCTCGCTGATGTTCTCCTCGATGCTGACGTCCTATACGTGACCCGTATACAGAAGGAGAGGTTCCCAGACCTGGGGGAGTATGAGAAGGTGAGGGGGAGCTACGCTGTCAACCTCGATGTGCTGAAGAGGGCGAAGGAGGACCTTATCGTCCTACATCCGCTCCCGAGGGTTGACGAGGTCGCAGTTGAGGTGGACTCAACCCCATTCGCCAAGTACTTCGAGCAGGCCAGGAACGGGGTCGTCGTCCGTATGGCCCTCCTCGCCCTAGTCTTGGGAGCCGTCGAGTAACCCCAAGCCTCAGGGAGCTAGGGGTCTTCTCTCATCCCATACTCTCGGGTCCTCAAGAACTGGATCCTGGCCTTCAAGACGCCCAGATAGAACTCATCATCATTAATATGCATCCTGCGGAGTATCCTGAGGCCGCCTCTGGATTCAAAAGGCTAATTCTCCCCCAGCCTTAATCTTTTCCTAACCATTGGGAGGGCCCTGAGGAACTCCTCGAAGGCGACCTTGAAGCCATAGGCGAACCTCCTCTCCCCAGTCTCGATGCTCCTCTTGATCTCCTCCAGAGTCATGAAGAGCCCCTCCGATATCTCGTCCCTCTCAAGCCTCATCGGCCCGTCGTATCTGCAGAAGTAGATCATCGATATCTCCCGCTCAGCCCCAGAGAAGCTCTTAACCTTCCCAAGCCTATGCAGAGGCGCATCGATGCCGAGCTCCTCCATAAGCTCCCTCCATGCAGCCTCATCATAGCCCTCTCCATACTCAACATGCCCCGTGGCCGAGGCCGTGTAGAAGCCTGGGTAGAGATCCTTCTCCACGGATCTCCTCTGGATGAAGACTTCGCCCCTCCTGTTCAGTACGAAGACGTAGACGGATCTGTGTATGAGGGAAGGGTTGGAATGGCACTCCTCCCTGGAGGCCACGCCGATCACGTTATCATCCTCATCGACGACGTAGAAGAGCTCCTCAGCCCTTCCATTCTTCAGATGCGTCATAGCCCGCGTCTCAGCCTCAGAATTTCGGTCCGCAGCCCATCTCCTCCAGAGCGCCACAGAGCGCCTCGATGTTCTCTATGGGCGTAGGCGGATAGACACCAACCGTGATCATGAAGCCCCCATCCGGAGAGCTGAGCTCCGAGACCACATGCCTGACGTGCCTCTCGATATCCCTCGGCCTCCCGAACGGGATTATCCTCTGCCTATCTATATCCAGGTCTATGCAGACCTTGCCTTTAAGCCTCTTCTTTATCATCTTAACCCCATTAACCAAGTCCTGGAGGTTAAGTATCGTCACCCCGGCCTCGATCAGGTCCTCAGCGATCTCCATTATGTGGCCGTCACTATGGAGGCGGATGTGAACCCCCTCCTCCCTAACCGGCGTGAACATCTCCCTATAAGCTGGGAAGAGGTACTTCCGAAACGTGCTTGGTCGGATAGGCATCCTATCCTGCATCCCCAAGTCATCCCCGCAGCTCAGCAGGTCTATCCCAACCTCAAGCCATCTACGGATCAGCTTCAAGTTATAATCGACGACCATGCTGATCAATGTCCTGAGCTGAGGAGGCTCCTCGATGAAGTCCCTCATCAGGTTGCTGAATCCCCTCAGGTAGTAGAGACGCTGAAACATGAAGCCGTGGGGGCAGCTCCCAACCGCAAGCTTCCCTTCCTTCTTATTCTTCTCAACCTTCATGAGGGCCTCCTTGAAGTCCCCAACTGATGGGGGGAAGCCCTCCCGAGGAAGAATCCCCAGCGAGAGGGGGTCAGGCGGCTCATAGGACTCCAGGGCCTCCCAGTCTTCAAGCGGATGCTCCACAACCTGCCCTTGGAGGCCGTCGACCAGGAAGGCCCAGACGCACCCCCACTCATCCGTGATCCTGTTCCCAGCTCGTCTCACGCCGAAGTCGTCGAAGTCCCTGCTTCCCCTCTCGTAATCCCCGAAGATCCTGGGGTGGCTGAGGACGATGTCCTCCATCCTCTCGCGGTACTTGCTCCAGAGAGGCTGGGAGATCACTACGCTGCATGGTATCCACTCCGGCTCATCCATATCCGCGGCTCTCAGGAAGTTCTCACGGGCATCCAAGAGCCAACCCCAATTCCATGAGATCACAGGGGTTTATTGGCTTATCGGTCCTCACGCCTCCTACAAGGCCGCGGCGGGGAACAGCTGATGGGAACCCCTAGAGAAAGAGGCCCGCTTGGGTGAAGGCGTAGAGGACCAGCAGTAGACAGGCCGTTGTCACGCTGTCTGATAGGCTGCTCTCACATGGGATCACGAAGTTGTCGGGGTCAAGCCCGTTCCTGAAGGTGACGACCGCCAGGCTGTAGGAGACCGCCGCCATGATGGGGCCGGCGAGGAGGTTGAGGGATGAGAGGATCGCGGCGAGCACGATGAGGTCGCTGAGGAGCACGCTTCTGTGAACCAGATAGAGCGAGGCTGAGGAGAAGAGGAGGAACCAGGCGGCGGATGAGATGAGGACCCCTCCTATCTCCGGCAGGTTCTCCCCTATGGACCTGAATGAGGGGTCGGCTGTGCCGAGGGCGAGCTTCGTCGTCATCGTCGATCCGACCATCGAGCCTACATCCCCGATCGTGTCTATCAACGCTGGATAGAGCACGTATATCTCCTTCCTCCTCCCTATGAGCTCACTGATCCTTCCGAGGAGGCTACCGGTGACATTCACGATCAAGGCTACGACGATCAGTGTGAGGGAGAACTCCTTTATGGTCCTGGAGAGGCCCTCAGCCCCCCTCTTCCTAACCAGGAGGAGGACGGCCAGGATGAGGAAGGCGGTGTTCAAGAGCCACATGATCAGTGAGCCTGGGAGGCCGGAGAAGACCAGCCTGATGGAGAGGATGAAGCACAGGGTGACCAGGATGTCGCCTAGGGTGGACATGACCGGGTAGACGATTATGTCGGGGTCAAGCCCACGCTTAAATGAGAGGATGGATATCCCGATCGTTACTGGGGAGACGAGGATGAGGCTCAGCCCCATCGTCGTGAGTATCGCCGAGAATATGCTCAGGGCCTCGATCAGCCCCACACTCCAGACGGATACATTTATGAGGTAGGCCAGGCCCCCCATCATCAGGCTGCTCTGGAAGGTCAGTATTATCATCGAGTAGACCAGAACCCGGAAGTAGCGGGTGTTCTCCAGGAAGCTAGGCTTAACCATTCCTAAGTGGAGGGCGGTCGAGAGCCTCCCGCTGAAGAAGCCGCCTATGACCCCCCTCATGCTGATGATGCTGGGGTAGATCATGATGACCCAGGGGGCGGATGAGAGGATCTCGGAGAAGGCGACGAGGATAGATCCGGCGAGGAGGCCGCCGAGATCAAAAGAGAGGGCTAAGAATGACTGCTTAAGCGTCCCGAATAAGCGGCTCCTCGGGCGGGCTATCTCCAGCAAAGGCCCTGATGGGCTCGTGGGGTACGCTTCGTCGACGACGTTGGTCCTCATCGCATTCACTTCCTTCCATCCACGTCCGCCCTCCTTCTAAGATGCGGCTCCTCAACCGCATAGTATAAACACGTCTCTCTTCACGGGTTTTCTTGAGCTTTGGTAATTTACGCACATAAATCTTCCGCAAATGGACATTAGCCGCCATGGATTCACAGGCATCATAGCCACGTACTCAACGGAAAGGGGCGGAAGAAGCGATAGGCCTCCAAATGAATCTAATGAGGAATGTCCGAGGCGAGGTTAATCTTTCTGAGCATCGAACCTCCACGGGATCTGCTCCATGGAAAGATAATTAAGGAAGTTTATATGTAGATTAGAGGAAATGTTCGGGGATGACTGGGATGTCGAAGGATGATGAGATTCTCGGGAGATTAAGGGATGCAATCGTGAATCTCGATATAGAAGGGGTTCAGAAGGCGGCTAAGGACGCCCTGGAAGCCGGAATCCCCGCCTACAGGGCGGTCATCGAGGGGATGGCTAAGGGGATGGAGATCGTCGGGCAGAAGTATGAGGAGGGAGAGTACTTCCTCGCTGAGCTCATCATGGCCGGGGAGACCATGAAGGAGGGAATGAGCGTCCTTGAGCCCCACCTTAAGGCCGGCGACATAAAGACCGCCGGCACCGTTGTCATAGGCACCGTTAGGGGAGACCTCCATGACATAGGAAAGAACATCGTAGTCACGCTTCTTAAGGCCGCGAACTTTAGATCTCGGCGTTGACGTCTCAACCGAGAAGTTCATAGAGGCAGTAAAGAAGCACAACCCAGATATCCTGGCGATGTCAGCGCTCCTCACAACGACGATGATAGAGATGGAGAATGTGATTAAGGGCCTAGAGAAGAGCGGGCTGAGAGACAGGGTTAAAATCATAATCGGGGGAGCCCCAATAACCCCGGAGTACGCCGAGAAGATAGGCGCGGACGCGGCCGCCAGGGACGCAGTTGAGGGCGTCCGCATATGCAGCGGATGGGTAAAGGGCTAAGTAGCAGACTGCCTTCGATCCCATGAGAGCTGATCCTGCTTCTTTTATTGTTCTTCTCCTCAATCTCAGAATAATGAGGCCCCTAAAGCGGGCTTTCTTCTATATATCTGAAGATCTCATCCGCCTTATCCCTGCTTATTCTACCAGACTCCAGCAGGCTACGGATCACCTCTGATATGGTCACGATTGATAGAAATCGGTATCCGCGGCTCTCGATCTCTTCCCGCCCGCCCTGCTCCCTGTCAACGACGACCATGACGGCCACGATCTCCCCTCCAGCCTCCTCTATGGGCCTCATGCCCTCGATCTTCGACTCCCCGCTCGTTATGACGTCGTCGAAGAAGACGAAGCGGTCCCCAGGCTCCACTGATCCGCCGGATATCCTCCCCCGAACCCCATAGGCCTTCGGCTCCTTCCTAACGATTATGCATGGCATCCTAAGCCTACAGGCGACGGCCGGAAGGAGGAGGGCACCCTTCAGCTCTATCGTAGCCAGCTTATCGACTCTCATCTCGCGTTTTAGCCCTTCGATCTCATCGGCGATGATGTTCACCACCCCCCTGAAGCTCCCAGGCGAAGAGAGAAGCCATGACAGGTCTATGTAGTAGGGGCTCACAACCCCAGACTTCAGCTTGAACCTCCCGAACTTCAGGGCCCCAGACCGGAACAGGGCATCCGCGAGCATGAAGGCCTTCTCAGACATGGCTGTCCACCGATCATCCGCTGAGAAGTATTATGCTGATCCTCTAAAAGAGCTTATCATAGAATTGGATGCGGAGAGGAAGTGGAAAGAATGCGGCCTTATAGATTTAGCTGCACCTTCTCTCTTCTCCATCCCGATGCTGGCGCCTACTGCGGATGTAATGCTCATGCTCTTCTTGGCCGCAGATTGTTCCGATGTGGGTCTTCGGCCTCAGCTCCACCCCCACATTATAGAGAGGCGCGGATTAAGGGCTGATGGGAAGGCCTATGCGGGTCAGCGTCCCACCGGTTACCATGAGGGCTTCTCATACTTCCATGCGACTGTGTCTCCATGGTGGAGGGTGAAGGCGTCCGCCGCAACCGGGCCTATCTCCCACTTCGACCCTGTGGAGTTCCAGATGTACCATAGCCAGTAGTATCCGGGGTCTCCTCCCCTCCCGTTTATCGCCGTGATGAATACGCCGAACGGGTAGGCCGTGTAATCTATATCAGCTACCAGGTCGGTGGCGTTGAAGAGGGACGACCCGATAGGCAGCATGGTCCCGTTGTGCCACTCCCGCGTGCCGTTCCCGTAATCGATAAGCACATTGACGAGCATATGGGTCCTCAGCTTCCTAAGCTCCTCGACTGCCTGATCATAGAGGCTCCGGTACCTCAAGTGCTCGTTATAGTAGTAGACGGCGGCGAACCCTGATATGATCAGCCCGCAGAGCATCGCTAATGAGACCCAGACCCACGGGGTTCTCTTACTGATGACTCTTCACCTCCTCAGATTCTATGGAAGTTAATCCTCTAACAATCCTGATGAGCGGCCCCCCAGATATAAAGAAGAAGAGGAAGTTGGAGACTTCATGGGTGACCGTGAAGGGGATCCCCTGGATTATCCATAGGATGAGCGAGCCGCCGAAGACGAGGGCCGTAACAACATTCGTTAAGAGATCATAAGTGAAGGTGAGGAGAAAGCCTAAAATGCCGAGCTTCAAGCCGCTCGTGAGGAACTCACCGCCGATTCTCGGACTGTTGGAGCCCACCCTCAGCCCCAACTTCATGGATATGCCGCCGACGATTCCATATATGCTTTCACCCGTGGACGTTGCGATCAGCGTAGGTAGGTTGAAACCGTATGGGTTGATCGTCCCATAGACGAGCCATGTCAGGACCCCCACCGCGGCTCCGATGAGGCTTCCCATAGTATAGCCGCTTACGAAGACTAGGAGGTCCATGATCTTCACGTTGGGTATGCCTATCAGGAGGTAATTCGTGGAGATGCAGAGTGAGGTCATGATGGCGATGAAGCTCAGCTTCCTCGTTGGGATATTCATTTGGATGGATAATCCATCCCATTCATATATAAGGTTTTTCCCCAAAACCTGCGAAGAGACACCCACAGAAGCACGGACCAACGATCCTTCCTTGATGGGCTTCTCGATCAGGGAAGACTCATTCAGCCACGCTTTAGACTGAGGAATCAGGATGGAATTGTACGAATATCGATCTTCGCCTCCTCATCGATGCTGATTCAGCGCTATCTCTTCTTTAGGAGCTCCTCGAGTTTGCTCTCCAGCTTCTTCGCCCTCTCCTCAGCGGTCATGAAGATCTCTGCGAGTTCCCTCTTCTTGATCAGCCCGCTCAGCCTCTCGAGCTCTTCAGGTAGGCCCTCTATCGCCTGGATAAGGGTCTTGTCAGCTGCTTCGTCATCATAGAATATCTCCAAGGCCTCCTCTGGGCAGAACTCGACGCATTTCGGCTCCCCATCACATAGATCGCAGACATCGACTATGTTCTTCTCCATATTCATCACGAGTCCGCCGTGGGGGCACGCCTGGATGCACCATCCGCAGCCATCGCATTTCTGCTCATCCACGATCAGCAGGTTTCCCTTCTCAGACTGCCTGAGGGCGTCTCTTGGGCAGGCTGCCACGCACGGCGGGTCATCGCAGAACCTGCATGTCATGGCCGTGTTCAGGAGAGGGGTGAGCCTTATGACCCTTATCCGGGAGAAGGCTGGGTTTGGATAGCCGTTCTTCTCGAGGGAGCAGACATACTCGCACAGCCCGCACCCCGTACATCTATCAGGCCTTATCGAGACGAATCGCCTCGTTTCGATCTCTGCGGGTTCCGACTTACTCATGATCATCCCAGCCTTTACAGCTGACTGGCCCTTCTGATGCCTCTTGGATTAATAAGCAAATGCGAATAATGGTTGAAAAATCTTTCTTAGGGGGGTCTTCGGGCTGGAGGTAGACCCAGTAAAGGGCACACTCAGAGAGACGGATCTTCCTCCTCCTTTAAGGAGGAGACCTGCAATTTTAGGTTTCAGAATTTAGATTTATTGAGGCAGAAGATCACTCGGCGGCTATCATGTTTAATTCTTCGCCTAGGATTGTCGGGGTGAGCATTATTGAATGGTGTGGGTGTACTTTTTCCGTGAGTCGGATGGTAACAAAAGAGAAATAACGGGTCTACCCTTTTATTATTGGATGGGAATTCTACTTCTTCACGTGAAGTGAATATCGAGATGGATGAGGTTAAAGTTCACAGTCCAGATGATGCCCAAGCAATCATCATGAAGAGGCTGAGGGCGAGTTACGGCCGCGGGATACACGTAGAATTCCTGAGGTCGGAGCTGGAGACTGATCTCGCCGACGGCAGGAGGTTCTGGGTGATTGAGGGGGTAGTTCACATCAGAAGGTGGCTCTTCATGAGGAGGTCTTTTTATTTTACGTACTTTGTGGATGCGGGAGATGGGAGGATACTGATTATGCGGGTGAAGAGGGCTTGAGGGCACGGCGACCAGAGGGATCTAATATTGACCGTTCCTTTTTATTGGCTCCTTGATCTTTATTTATCGGATAGGCTTAATGGGGATCTTGTGATGTGGGGGAAGGAATCCTCTGGGGGAAGAGCTGAGGTCAGATTCATCGGCTGGGTCAAGAAGCCCGGCGAGGATCTGGCTGAGGTGGAGATACTCGATGAGTTCCGTGAGGGACTGAGGGGCATAGATGAGTTCTCCCATCTGATAATCCTCTACTGGTTTCATCTGAGGGACCATGAGGAGGAGAGGCGAACCCTGCTTGTTTTTCCGAGGAGACACGCGGTCACTGTCGAGAAGGGGGTCTTCGCCTGTAGGAGTCCCTCCCGCCCGAACCCGATCGGACTATGCGTCGTGGAGCTCATCAAGATTGAGGGGACTACCCTTACGGTGAGGGGGCTTGATGCTTTCGGAGGCTCCCCGATAATCGATATTAAACCGTACCTCCCGAGGGCCGACTCATTCCCAGACGCGCGTGTGCCAGAATGGACATTGAGGGGCCCCAAAACTTGAAACTGGCCCTTAGCCTCAGCGTCCCAGCCTCCCGCCCTTCAGCACATTTATATCAGACAACTACATTTTTCCGATGATTGCGTGTTCCATGGATATGGAGGTCTCGCGCTTAGGAGAAAGGGGACGGGGAAGAGAAGGCTGATGCTTAGGGATCCTTATGGAAGGCCCCTCGAGAGCATACGGATCTCGGTTACCCAGAGATGCAACTTGAGATGCTTCTACTGTCACAGGGAGGGGGAGGAGGCCTCGTGGAGGGGGGAGATGACGCCTGAGGAGATCCAGAAGATAGTGGCCGTCGCCGCCTCATTCGGGCTTGGAAACGTGAAGATCACGGGCGGGGAGCCCCTCCTAAGAGAGGACATAGTGGAGATAGTTGAGAGGATCCATCGGACCCCAGGCGTGAAGGAGA
>LUCF01000062.1:11000-11510 GCA_001593845.1 Candidatus Bathyarchaeota archaeon B63
TTACTCCCATACTACGCTGAGAAGCTCAGAAAGGCGGGGTTGGCGAGGGTGAACATAAGCCTGGACACGTTGACGGCGGGGAGATTCATGCAGATCACGGGCGTCAACGCCTTGGAATCCGTTACCCTCGGCATAGCGAAGGCTAAGGAGGCGGGCCTCAACCCTGTGAAGCTGAATATGGTCCTCCTGAAGGGGATAAACGAGCATGAAGTGCCGGAGATGATCGAGTTTTCCAGGAGAAGCGGTGTGATCCTCCAGATCATAGAGCTGGAGGCCCAGGAGGAGGGAGGGTGGTACAGCAGGTTCCACGCGAGCTTAGATGGTGTTGAACGGCTCCTCGAGGGGATCGCTGAGAGCGTCACGGTCAGGAGGATGCATCACAGGAGGAAGTATCATCTCCGTGGGGGAGGGGAAGTCGAGATAGTGAGGCCCATGCATAACACGGAGTTCTGCGGCCACTGCAGGAGGATAAGGGTGACCTCTGATGGGAAGCTCAAGCCATGCCTATTC
>LUCF01000063.1 GCA_001593845.1 Candidatus Bathyarchaeota archaeon B63
CATTAATAAAAAATAATTTAAATGTTAATAATTTTTATTAGAATATTGGAATTTATTAGCACTTACTTAATAAGGAAGCATGACCAAATTTTAAAGGCGGAACGTTACATGCCGGTGTCGATGCTTGCGCATAAGCCAAAAGAAGACAGAGAGATGCCCTCCCCAATGCAGTGTAGAAACATCAGGAGAGGAGAGCATCAAAAAAGACAAAAGAATAATCCTCATATCCTTCTCAGCGGTCATGCTCTCCGTTGGGCTGGTCTTCGAGTTCATTCTGAAGTGGGACTTGCCCGCGGAGATCCTTTTTCTCATCACCGCTGCGGCTTCCGGCTACAGAATAGCCAGGGAAGGATTCTTCTCCCTCATATTCCGGAAGAAACTGAGCATCGACCTCCTCATAATCATCGCTGCTGTGGGCAGCTTCCTCATAGGCCACGGGGAAGAGGGGGCAGCGGTGATCTTCCTCTTTTACATCGCGGAGTCCCTTGAGGTTTATGCAGCTGAGAGGGCTAGGAGGTCCATCGCTTCCCTGATGGAGCTCGCCCCAGAAGTCGCCGTCGTGAAGAGGGATGGGGAGGAAACGAAGGTCCCCGTGGATGAGGTCGGCATAAATGAGGTTATCGTCGTTAGGCCTGGGGAGAAGATACCCCTAGACGGCCGGGTCATTAGGGGCGTCTCAACCGTTAACCAGGCTCCCATAACCGGGGAATCCATACCCGTGACGAAGCAGGCTGGCGATGATGTCTACGCCGGGACGATAAACAACGAGGGGTTCCTCGAGATTGAGGTGACGAGACGGTCGGATGAGACTATACTCTCAAAGATCGTTAGGCTCGTTGAGGAAGCCCAGAAGATGAAGTCGCCGACTGAAAAATTCATAGATAAGTTCTCCAGGTATTACACGCCCTCAGTGATGTTCCTAGCCCTCTCCGTCGCGACGGTCCCTACATTCCTCTTCGGCTTGCCCCTCAACGAGTGGCTCTATAAGGCGTTAGTTCTCTTGGTGGTATCCTGCCCATGCGCATTGGCCATATCGACGCCCGTGGCCATGGTTTCGGGGATAACAAGCGCAGCTCGAAACGGAGTCCTAATAAAGGGCAGCATATACGTTGAGGAGGTCAGCAAGGTAAAGGTCTTCGCATTCGACAAGACCGGGACATTGACCGAGGGCAGACTGAAAGTAACCGATGTCGTATCGTTGAGGCATCCAAGGGGGGAGGTGCTGAGCATAGCGGCTTCCCTCGAGGCCCTCTCTGAGCACCCCATAGCCAAGGCGATAGTTGAGGAGGCAAAAGAGGAAGGGGTCACATTAAGAGCCGTGGAGGATTTCAGGGCGATCACGGGTAAGGGCGTGATGGGCAGAATCGGCGATCAAGTATACTTTGTGGGAAGCAGAAGATTATTCAAGGAGTTATCCGCTGATTTCCGGGAGGAAGAGGCTTGGAAGCTCGAGAATGAGGGAAAGACCGTCGTCTTCGTTGGGGATGAAAAGGAGGTCATCGGACTTATAGCCGTGATGGACAAGATCAGAGACTCAACAGTCGAGACGATGAATGAGCTGAGAAGAATGGGGGTAAAGACCGTGATGATCACTGGGGATAATGAGAGGACAGCGAAGGCGATAGCGGAGAGGATAGGCATAACGGAGTACAAAGCAGAATTGCTACCGGAGGACAAGCTGAACATAATAGAGGAGCTCTCAGAGAGGTATGAACGCGTCGCCATGGTCGGGGACGGCGTTAATGACGCCCCGGCTTTGGCAAGGGCCAGCGTGGGCATAGCGATGGGAGCGATCGGCAGCGACGTCTCCTTGGAGACGGCTGATATCGCGTTGATGCAGGATGACCTCTCTAAGCTGCCGTACCTGATCGAGCTGAGCAAGAGGACGCTTGAGATAGTTAAGGAGAACGTCCTGGCATCCATACTGATAAAGGGGGGCTTCGCGGTTCTAGCCTTCCCCGGGCTTGTGACCCTCTGGCTCGCAGTGGCGATAGGAGACATGGGGTTATCATTGGCCGTTATACTCAATGCTATGCGCTTATCATTCATAAGGGCCCGAACCACGGAACCGCGTAGCTAGAGGGGATGAGGTGATGCTTTACTGGTTCTATCCCGGCACGGGATTAGCGGCGGCCCTTGGCCTAGTTCTATTTAAGACTAAGGAGGCCTCTGAGGAGGGAAGGCCGCTGCCCCTCAGCTTCTCCGTCGGCTGGTGGGTGCTGGATGCGGCTTGGAAGCATGAGGCCGGGGCGTGGAAGTTTTAACGCTTAATAGCTTAAGCGCTTAAATCAATATCTTTATAAGCGACTATGCGCATAATATTATATGCGCATAAACAGATGAGACAGATGATAACAAATACTAGGAGAATACCGGGCATCTGGCAATTCGCTTATTGGAGAAACATCTAGCACGTGCGAATCGTGTAAAGCTCAAGAATGTTTGGTGATTCGGATGGGTCGAATCTGCGTGGACATCCCGGATGATCTGGAGAGGAAGCTCAGATTAAAGGTTATCGAGAGATTCGGCGGGAAGAAGGGCGACCTATCCAAGGCCGTTGAGGAGGCAATAAGAGGATGGGTCGCCGAGGATTAATAGGCATATGAGGAGCGAAGCCGGTGCGTTCCAAGAAGCCCAAGAAGCGCCGCGAGGTCAAGGCGGCGAAGCAGAGGAAAAGGAAGTTCAAGAGAAGGAGAAGATGAGTGAAACTGAAGGGCGACTCCTCCTCATATGTGCTTAAAGGCCAATCGTAGAAGAGGAGCAGGGTTCTGATCTGATGGTCTAACCTTCTCCGACATGATGCTTTCAATTATCTTTCGAAGTAAAGGAGATCAGGGCGTATCCGGTGAGATTCCCGGGGCTGTATGGTAAAGGAGAAACATGGTGGTACTGAATATGCAGAGTCTAAGTCTGAGGCAATGGGGCTTATGTCCGGAGTGCGGCAGCCCGGGGCTTGTGACGGATGAGTGGACCGGCGAGGTCATCTGTAGCAAGTGCGGATTGGTCATCTTGGATGAGGTGCTTAATCTCACCCCTGAGTGGCGAGCATTCACTCCGGAGGAGAGACGCTCCAGGCGGAGGGTCGGAGCCCCCATAGATTATTCCCGTTTCGATAAGGGCCTATCAACGATCATACGGATCAACCGTGACACCTCGGGTCGTCCCCTCCCAGCCGAGATGAGGAGGCGGATGTGGCGCATAAGGAAGACGCATATCCGGTCCAGAATGCAGGCCCCAAATATTCGAAACTTAATGAAGGCCATGAGTGAACTTGAAATGCTCTCCGAGAGGCTTCATATACCATCCTTCATTCAGGAGATGGCGGCGGTGATCTACCGTAAGGCATTGAACGCGAATCTCATCCAAGGCCGAAGCATAGCCGCCGTCGTCGCCGCGGCTCTGTATGCTGCCTGCCGATTCACTAAGATGTCGAGGACCCTCAAGGAGATTGCGGAGTCAAGCGTCAGAAGTAAGAAGGAGATCTCGAGGTGCTACTTCCTGCTTATACGTGAGCTGGGAATGAAGATGCCCTTCGCTGATCCGTTGAACCACATCTCTAGGATCGCGGAGAAGGTCAACATCTCAGGGGAGGCTCTGAGCCTAGCCGTGAAGATCCTCCGCGAGGCTAAACGTAAGCGAATAACGACGGGTAAAGACCCAGTGGGGATCGCCGCTACTGTGCTCTATATCGCCTGTCAGCTACGGGGTGAGAAGATGACCCAGATGGACATCGCGGCCGCGGCGGGCGTAACTGAGGTGACGATCAGGAATAGGAAGAAGGAACTGATGGAGAGACTCGGCCTTAGCTCCGAAAGCCTCCCCTCTCGGTCATCGCCTTCTTGAGGAAGTTATCCGCCTCCAATCTTGCGGGGTTCTCACGGTGGCTGAGAATCATCTTCAGCCGTTGTCTAAGACTCGAATGAAAAGAGATGGTCATTATGGGGTTTTCTCCAGCCTGGTTTCCTAGCAGATACAAACTAAAATGAGGAGAAGCCCGCAGTAGATTATTTATGTCGGGTCTCCATCTTGAATCCTTAATGGGCCCCTTGGGGAGGAACATGGGGAAGGATCGTAGGGTATTGATTGAAGAGGTTCGGCATATCGCGGAGCTAGCGCATATAGAGCTCACCGAGGAAGAGGAGGCGATCTTCACCGAGCAGTTCAACAGGATTCTCGAGTACTTCAGCAAGATCGATGAGGTTGACACTGAGGGTGTGCCCCCCACATATCATGTGCTAGACCTTGTCAATGTCTACAGGGATGATGAAGTCGAAGAGTCCTTAGGCGGGGATGAGCCTCTTAGAAACGCGCCTAAAAGGGAGGGCAGGTTCTTCAGGTCCCCCAGAATCGTATAGAGCGAAGATGCGGAGGACGATGCATATTGCCCAGGCTTTACGAGTTAACCGCTGCGGAGCTCTCAGAACAGATTCGGAGAGGAGAAGCCTCAGCTGAGGAGCATCTACACTCGGTTCTGGACAGGATAAGGCGGGTTGAGGGGAAGATTCATGCTTACGTCACGCTTGTGGAGGAGTATGCCCTAAAGAGGGCGAGGGAGGTCGATGAGAAGGCGCGTAGAGGAGAGGAGATCGGGCCCCTCGCCGGGGTCCCAGTAGCGGTGAAGGATAACATCTGTACAGAGGGCATACGGACGACCTGCTCCTCACGTATGCTCGAGAACTTCGTCCCGCCCTACGATGCAACCGTGATCAGGAGGCTGAAGGCCGCCGACGCCATCATCCTGGGAAAGACGAACATGGATGAATTTGCGATGGGGTCGACGACTGAGACCAGCTACTTCGGGGCTACTCGTAACCCATGGGATACCGGGAAGGTTCCAGGGGGCTCCTCGGGCGGAAGTGCGGCGGCCGTGATATCTGATGAGGCAACGGTGGCGCTGGGCTCTGACACCGGAGGCTCGATCAGATGTCCAGCCAGCTACTGCTCAGTCGTCGGCCTTAAGCCCACGTATGGGCTGGTGAGCCGGTATGGGTTGATATCATACGCGAACAGCCTCGAGCAGATAGGCCCATTAACGAAGACCGTCCGTGACTGCGCCCTGCTCCTATCCGTCATCAGCTGCCACGACGAGAAGGACAGCACATCCGTGGATGTGAGGCTCGGCGACCCCCTCAGCAGCCTCGAAGGGGATGTTAAGGGGCTGAGGATCGGCCTGCCCAGAGAGTTCTTCGGCGAGGGAGTTGAGGATGATGTTAAGGGGCCCGTTCTCGACGCGGCTGATAAGCTCGAGGAGCTGGGGGCTTCATGCCGGGAGGTCTCCCTTCCGACGATGAGCTACTCCCTAGCGGCATACTACATAATCGCGATGTCCGAGGCTAGCTCGAACCTCGCCCGCTATGACGGGTTGAGGTATGGCTATCATGTTGGGGATGACGAGGGGGG
>LUCF01000064.1 GCA_001593845.1 Candidatus Bathyarchaeota archaeon B63
GAGGTGGGGGTCTTCTTCTCAGCCGGGTTCGGATTAGCCACGTTCCTCAGCCAGATCCCAGGGGGCATCCTAGCCGACAAGCTTGGAAGGAAGAAGACGATGGTATTCAGTATCTCTCCGTTACCCCTCCTCTCCGTCCTCTTCCTCTTCACGGACGATTACTTGGTCGTCCTCCTGATATACATAGCCTTCACCGGCCTATGGAGCGCGACTTGGCCGGCTTCAACCGCATACATAACGGAGATCTCCCCCTCGAGCAGGAGGGGAATAATGGTGGGGGTTAGGCTCACGGCGGTCCGCCTGGGATTCACGGTAGGCCCGCTCATCGGGGGATTCCTATGGGACAACTTCGATGTCCCAACGATATTCTATGTTCTATCCATCCTCATGGCCTCCTCACTCCTCGCCAGCTTACTCCTCAAAGAATGATCGGCTGGACATAATCACCGTCCGGTCGACGCCGTTAAGACCTCGAAGATTATCCTCGCCGCCGCGGCCGCTGTTGCTCCCGAGTCGTAGAGTGGGGCGACCTCGACGACGTCTAGGCCCGTCAGCCCCCGAAGATCGATCCCAGATATTATCTCGAGGAGCTGATGAGTCGAGATCCCCTCCGGCTCAGGCGTCTGAACGGCGGGGGCGAAGGCCGGATCCAAGACATCCATGTCGACCGAGATGTAGAGGGCGCCGCTGAGAAGCCTATTGATCCGGGCTGAAGTCTCCTCCGGGCCTTCTCTGCTTATCTCCATCGAGGATATGAGGCTTACGCCTCCTTCCTCAGCGTATACGAGCTCCTCCCTGGATGCAGCCCGAGTCCCAACCATGATCATCCTTTCAGGCCTCCTAGCCTCGAGCAGCCTCCTCATGACCGTTGCGTGGCAGGTCCTCCTGCCCATGTACTCATCTCTGAGGTCGAGGTGCGCGTCGAAGCAGAGGATTGTTAGGCGCCCCTCAATCGCCGCCGCTGAGCCGGCGGTGATCGTGTGCTCCCCTCCCAGAATGATCGGGGTCTTCCCCTCCTTCAGTATCTCCCCAGTCACGAGTTTAAGTCTCCTCAGCGTCTCCTCGACGTCACCGCTGATGTGGAGGTCCCCGGCATCCCTGATCTTCAGCTCATCTATTCCTCTTCGCCTTCTGAGGCTGAACCCCTCGATTGATTGGGAGAGCTCCCTTATCGCCTGCGGGCCGAACCTCGAGCCCGGGCGGTACGAGCTGGTCTGGTCGAGGGGAACCCCTATCACGACGTATTCGGCCTCAGCGAATCCCGTTTCTGACCCGGCGAAAGGCGAAGCCGGCGATGTGTAAAGATCGATGAACTCTCCCATTGATTCTCATCTCTCATATCGGGTTTGAATGTCCCCGTCTGATTGGTTAAGGTTGCTGTAGGGGTTGATATGATTTACCTCTTGACGGATCACGGATCATCAGGGCATTATCAGCTTGGTCGGGTGAAAGCCCGTCTAAGAGGCGCCGTTCAGTAATACGATAAACAATATAGGCCTCCCTGATTTTATATGAGTGACTAATCAAATATTTTTTAGAGTGATTGGATGAAGATCATAATGATTGTAGCTTCGAGAATCCGGGATGGGATATTTCAGAGAGACGGGTTGACAGAAATCATAATAGAGAATGAGCGGGGAAAATGTGGCCGTTAGACTTGATCTCATCGTTTCTGAGTCAATTTAGTCTCTGGCAGATCCTTTTCTTACTCTTCGTTCCCATAGTTATCGATCTGCCCCGAACATTAGGTAAGGCCATCCTCCTCCTCAGCCATGCATTATATAGCCGTCTGAGGAAGCAGAAGTTCCGCCTCAGATCCCTACCCCTCATCTCCGTCATAGTCCCAGCCCATAACGAGGAGGACATAATAGAGAGGAACGTGCGATGCCTGCTTGAGAGCGATTACCCCAGGAAGGAGATAATCGTCGTTGATGATGGATCCACGGATAGGACATACCAGATCCTCAGAAGGTACTCGCGGAGGGGGATGATTAAGCTGATCCGACGGGAGAAGGCGAGCGGCATGAAGGCCAGGGCGGTTAATCTCGGGCTTAGGCTTGCGAGGGGAGAGATCATACTCATCGTAGACGCAGACACATTATTGGAGGTCAGGTCAATCTCGAATATGGTTAAGCGATTCGCTGATGGGAGGGTTGGAGCCGTCGCGGGAAACGTCCGCGTGAGAAACCAGAGGAATCTGCTGACGAGGCTTCAGGCTTACGAGTACATCATGGCCATGGAGATGGGGAGGAGATACCAGGCATTACTGGGCCTGCTCCTGATAATACCCGGGGCATTCGGGGCTGTGAGGCGAGAGATCATGAGGAGGGTGGGTGAGTACGACATTGACACGATGACTGAGGACTTCGACCTAACAGTTAAGATCCACAAGTTGAGGAGGAGGGAGAAGTTCGCGCAGGACGCCGTGGCGTGGACCGTGGTTCCGGAGACCCTCAGGGGCCTCATCGGGCAGAGAACGAGGTGGGACCTAGGCCAGATGCAGACGCTGCGGAAACATAAGAACATCTTCTTCAGGTCGAGGTTTGGGTTAGTCGGGTTGCTGGGGGCGCCGGACATGGTCTTCGCTGATATTATTCTGACGTTCCTAAGGTTCGGCTGGCTGGTCTACACGTTAATTGTGAATCCCCTCTGGGCCTTCCAGATCATACTGTTGGTCTTGACATTTTACTTTCTGCTTGAACTCGTCCACGTCTCGGTTGCCTGCCTGCTGTCCTCAAGGAAGGAAGACCTCATCAACATGATGCTCGCCCCCATCGTGGTCTTCATCTACCGCCCCTTCCTCTTCATTGTACGCCTCCGGGCATACATAAAAGGGCTGATGGGCGAGACTGTTCGATGGTAACCGGTCCCGCCTCACACCGGAGGATGAGGAAAAGAACCTTCTAGGCGGCCTACTCATTAAATGATGAAACGCATTTCATTCTAGAAGGCCCCTTTGGTCATCTCTGGGTGAGACATCCCTATTAATTAATGCTTTATCACCCTTCATGGAAAGAATCTTGATCATCTCGAATTTGGGGTTTAATGCCTAATCGACCTCCACGACCCTTCCGGTCCTGGAGGATTCATATATCGCATTGATGATGGCGACTGACTTCCGTCCCTCAACCCCGTCTACCATAACCGGCCTGCCCTCCCTAACGGCATAGACCATGTCCTCAATTATGTTTCTCGGCCTGTCGGGCTTGAGGCTGAACTCATCCAACGTGGCCTCCGGATCGTCCTTCCTTCTGTACAGTTCGACCTTCCCATCCTTCCAGACTATCGACCCATTATCCCCCGTGATCTCTATAAGGGAGCCGAGTGGAGGATAGCTCGTCGTAGTAGTCACAATTGATCCCCAAGCCCCATTCTCGAATGTGAGGAGGGCGAGGCTTAGGTCCTCCGTCTCGATCCTATGAGCGAAGGTCCCGGATCTGCCGTAGACAGTCTTAACAGGCCCCATGAACCACTGAAGCAAGTCTATGAAGTGAACGCCCTGGTTTGCTGCTGACCCTCCCTCAGTGATCCTCTTCTTCCGCCAGCCGTAGGGGTACCCCCTCTCATAATATTCTTGGCTTCTGTACCACTTCATCCTCAGGTCGCCTAGGATGAGCCTTCCGAGTCTCCCCCTATCCAATGCGGCCTTTATCTTCTGGCTGACCTCTGCGTATCGGAGCTCGAAGTCAACCGCCAGGATGGCCCCTGCGTCCCTAGCCGCCTCTATAGCTGCGTCGCATTTCTCAACCCTAATGTCCATCGGCTTCGTGATGAATACGTGTTTCCCAGCGTTGACCGCTTGGATTGCATAGTCGCAGTGCGTGCCGCTGGGGGTGAAGATCCCTATCACATCGATGTCTTCCCTCGCAAGCATCTCATCATACCTGGTTGTCCAGTCGCAGTTGAGCTCAGCGGCGACTTCCTTAGCCCTCTCCTCCCTTAGGTCGCAGACGCATGCTACCTCCGCCCCCCGGGTCTCCGCGGCTAACCTAGCTCGGAGGGCCCCCATCCCAAGGCCTAGAATCCCGAATCTTACGGGGCTGCTCATTCTCGTCCCTTCATTACATTTGAATATCGAGCTTCTTGAAGAATCTATCCCTCCGGATTTAAGTCTTCCTCCCAAAGGGATACCGGCTGTGCTTCAGCACAGCCTCCATAATTATCATGTAGGCTCTATTCCTCAAGGCTGGGCCTTCCGAAACGATTCACCTTCATGTCCGTGTGGTTCCCGTTGACGAAAAAGACCCCGGGGACCCGCTTCCTCATCGTGGTTTTTGGTCATAGAATTATGACTCTCGGCGGGTTCACCCATTCCCGCCACTTCCCCTCAACCCTGCCTCTCTCCTCGTCTCCGCGGTGTATGTATATTCTGTAATGCATCTCAAGCCTCTCGCCCCTTGCCTTGGATAGGTAGACCGGTCCCTGATCAGGCCACTCCGGCTTCTTATCATAGAAGGGATTCGCCGCGAAGAGCCCGTAGTCCCTCACATGCCAGGCGGTGGGGTGCCTCAGGTTGCATGGGTGATCCATAGCTGCTATTCCATTCACGGGTCCCCCAGGCACTACAGGTCCATGGTAATCAACCCACCTTGCCCTTCTCCCCCAGCATTCCCTCTCGGTTCTCCCTCCCTCGGAGTTAACTATCATCCCCTCAGCTGTGCCCCGCATGTTATCCGCGACCCTGATGACGAGCAGCCCATTCTCCTTCGCGGCTCCCCTATCCTCGACATCCCCGCCGAGAACAACCTCATCGACGGCCGGCTTCAGGACGGTCTGGATGTCTATCAGACGCATCGGCGAGACGTTCCAGATGGTTATCGTCCTCTCCTCCATCAGTAGAACCCTCCCCCTCTTCTTAATCCTGGGCTGACCCGAGCCCACGTTATCCGCCTCATCATTCTGCCTCCACAGGTTCTCCGCCCGTATCATCCCGTAGACGGGGCCCTGCTCTATCCTCGTGAATCTCTGGTGTATAACCCTCCCCTGCTTCGGGTCTCCTAAGACGCCTAGGCCCCAGAAGTCTACTCCAGGCTCACCCCTCCCCCCAGAGACGTCGCCTAGAGCTATGTTTATCCCCTTGTGGTGGGGGTGATCCCCGAGGCATGGCACGTGCCTAACGACGTTCAGCCCATCCGGCCCAATAACGGGATAGAGGAACGGCCTCTCATAGGCCTCGTTAAAGACGTAGTTCGTCACATGCTCCCCCTCAACGTAGACCTCGAGCTGATAGTCCCCCCTATCCAGGACCTCTACTCCCCTAAGGGACCGGTTGAGGCGGGCTGAGCCTCCCCCAACGATGATCTCGAGCTCCCGATGGGCATGGCTAGGATGTATCCATGAGAACTTTCCCTTGAGCTCCCCNNNGGGGGAGAACTGGCATGGGATCATCCGACCGGTCTCCCCGTCGACTAAACAGATCGCTGAGCCGTCGAATCGTTCCATATCAGCGGTCTTCAGATGCTCCCCGAGATCTATCTCGATCGATAACGGGGTCAAGTAGCACTCCCTACCCTCAAATTCGACTCTAAGGGGAATTCTGCTCGTCATCCCCGACGGCCTCCCCCATTGAGGAGCTCCTCGTGGGAGGGGACGAGTCGCATCTTCACTCCTCCCGACGCTTCAGACGGCAAATATGACCCCTCCACCACCCGGTAATTGCCGGAATCTAATTTATAGCCATTGCCCTCCAAAGACGTTCTCATGATCGCTCAGTCAATCCAGCGCTAAGGATTGTTGGAATGGAGTACCCAGAAGTCACGATGTCTCGGATGTTCTGATGGAGAATAAGGATAGGTTTCCACAATGGTTCAGAGAGATGGCCGAATACCTATCTGAAGGAAGCAGTTGGCTCTACGAGAAGAGGGGACCAGCAATTTATGGGGACGAGGTTAGAGGAATACCAGCGTCGGGGTTATTCGATAAGAAGGACGCCGAAAAGGCTTTGAAGCATGCTGGTGACGCAATCAGGCTGGCTTATAGGTTATTCGGGGAATTCTATGCTGCATGACCGCCTAGCCGAATGAAATGTCAGGAGCCTCGAGTTAGAGGGTTAAAAGGGCTGAGAGATCAGTAATCATGCCCTTAAGGGATAATTAATTAGAGCCTGTAATCTGACTTATAACTGGTTGGAGGCTGAAGAATTGTGGGATCTAGCGATGTGCTGGCTTTATGCCATAACTAAGTATAGATACGTCCCAAGCATTGAGGAGATAATCTCAGCAATAAGCGATGCCAAGAGGCTTGGGTTCAAATACATCGAGCTTGAGGGTGTGGGGCGCCAGCTCCACATCGTAGCTGATAATCAGGCATTGATCAAGAGAAGATGCGAGGGGGAAGGGGTGAGGATCATCAACTTCGTGCCGGTCCTGCCGGATCTCGTCTCAACGGATTCTGAGAAGAGGCGAAGGGCACTTCAGGACTTTAGGCTGGGATGCGGCGTCGCATCATACTTCGAAGCGGACATGATCCAGGTTGACACTTTTCATCTCCCGATATACGTTGATATTCCCTACGACGTTACGAAGGACTTCGAGTATGCGTATGAGGCTCCATCGCTTAGGGTAGACCCGGACTTCGACTTCTGGGATTACTTCAACAATGTGCTGGTCCAATCCGTCGGGGAATGTAACGATATGGCTATGGATCATGGGTTGAAGCTCTGCATTGAGCCGCGAACTTGGGAGACGATAAGTAATGTGTGGGCCATGGAGATGCTGATGCGGGAGGTCGGCAGCGGAAACCTCGGGGCGGTCCTAGACGTGGCACACTTATCAGCTCAGAAGATGAATGTTGTCCAATGCGTAGAGATGCTTGGCAGGAGGATCTTCTATGTCCATGCAAGCGACAATGATTACCTAACCGAGGATCACTTGGAAATTGGGAGGGGGAAGGTCGAATGGATGAATCTGCTGAGGGCCCTCAAGAAGCATTCATTCTCAAGATTCATCGGAATAGACATAGGCGGGAAACCGGATTTGAGGCCCATGCTGGATGAGATGTACATAAACTCTAAGAGATATTTGGAAAAGATGATGGAAGCCTTAGCGGGCTAAGAATGGATAGACGGCGCCTCTACCGCTGACGGCCTCTGCAGGCTGTCCTCTCATTTTCTTTATCCAAGCCCAAGAGGATGGGTTATGATGAGGCTTGAACACAACGGCTCGTCAGCTTCCAACAAAGTGATATCTTCATCCGCTAACCTAAAAAATAATAAGAGGAAGCGAACAGTGTGTTAATACGGCCGAGTCCATTTATCATTCTTCGGTGAGGATGAACCCGTTGAATAGGCGTGACATCTTCATAATATTCACGATGGATTGTGAGAGGATTAGGAGGTATTCTCCCCCCGGAGGGCCTGAGACGTGGGAGCTGAGC
>LUCF01000065.1 GCA_001593845.1 Candidatus Bathyarchaeota archaeon B63
GGCCTAAATATGAGGCTAAGGCCCGAGCCGCAGTGGCGCCCGTCCGTAAGCAGGGGCCTAGGCCTGGGCCTTGAGAGAACGCTATTGCGCTTAATTCCTTCGGCTTGATCCCGGCCTTCTCGAATGCCTCGGCCAGAACCCTCCCCGCGACGACGGAGTGATGCCTAGCCGCCTCACGTGGATGTATCCCTCCCCTCTCCGGCGTATATGCATCATTTATGTTGGCGAGTACCTCCCCGTCGAAGGAGACTATCCCCACTCCGAAGTCATCGGCCGTGCTCTCGATGCCTAAGCAGTAACCCTGCCCCACATGAGCCCCCTCACTTGGTTATTAACGTCGCCCACTTCAGATTATGATTTACTGCACAGCGGAGATAAGCCTTTAGATGCCTCCGCATCCGATAATGCCGAATCTGTCCTTCTTCATTCCTCGATATCCTAGGAGGACAGGCTTATTCTTTTACCCTCGAGAGCTGAACGTAGCCCTGCCTCTAGGACCTCCTGGACGTCCCTGTTGAATCTCACATCTAGGGGTTCACCGATCTCCCTGTCCTTCTCGATGTGTCCCACAAAGTATTCTGGGCCGCTCCTCCAGCCTTTCGGCGGCTCAGGCGGCTCTATAACCTCAGATTTTATGTCCCTATAGTTCCCCTCCTCCTTGACCGCGAAGAAGTGGAGCTTTCTTCCTCCCTCGCCGACCACTAGGGATCCATCCTCGCCGTTTATGATCGGGCCGTGTACAGGGTGGGGGCCGACTTGGGACCAGCATGCTTCGGCTACTCCCAGGGCGTCTCCGTACTCCATTAAGATCATGGCGTTATCGTCCACCTCCAGATAGGTCCTAGCGAGGGTGCCCATGAACCCCAAAACGCTGCGGGGCATGCGTTGGAGGAACCAGCGGGAGAGGTTCACCCCATAAGAGCAGAAATCGATGAGAGCTCCCGCCCCGTTGAGCTCCTTGTCATAAAGCCAGTTATAGAAGTACGGTGAACACCCGACCTCTTTGGGTCCAGCATGAGCACCCCGGAAACGTATATGAAAGACCCTGCCGATCTCGCCTTCCCTGACCATCTTTAAGGCCTGTTGTACCGCTGGTCTCCACGTCGTCAGGTAGTTAACCATCACTTTCACTTTGTGTTTTTCAGCGGCCCTCACTATCCTCTCAGCTTGCTTCAGGGTTGCAGACATCGGTTTCTCCATCATTACGTGGACTCCTCTTTCCGCTGCTGCTTCAACTACCTCTGCATGTCTGCTGTTCTCCGTGCAAAGCAGAATCATATCCGGATCTTCTTTTTTAAGCATCTCCATATAATCCGTGTATAGCCCATCTACGCCGAAGTGTGTCTTCACCTTTTCCAGCAATGGAGAATTGGGGTCAGCTGCCGCCCGTATTTCCACCTTTTCTATGTCTTTAAATTGTCTGAGTAAACCCCATACATGGTCATGAACTAAGCCTACTATCCCTAACTTGTATTGCCGTTTCATACCTCTAAAGACCGGCCAACAGTATTTAAGACTTTGATTTTTCCCCTTTTTATCGTGGTTTCCTCTCCTTTGTGGTTAGGTACAGTAATTTATACTGCCGCTGATGCCGCGGCGGAAGAAAAAGGCTGGGGGATGCTCAGCCCAAGATGAAGGGGGAACAATCTACTCTAGGAGATACATGTAAGTCTTGTTTGCTTTCATGCCCATCTCAAGTCTGCCTGTATTCTCCGCGAGGGTTTTGTCGTTCCAGAGATCCGTGATGGTCTCTGGCTCGGATAGATCGATACTTTTTTCCTCCGATTCTCGGATAGATGAGGAGAACATTCAAGAATTGAGGGTGAAAGAAGGGCACCGGCTGAGCCTACCGCATCATTCCGGAACCCGGTATGTAAACTTTTATTTCGGATTACCCAGTTTATATAGTAGAGGATAACTCGGATGCCTAAACAGAACGATCTGGAGCAGAAGGCGTTACAGATAATAATGAACGAGGGGAAGAAAGGGGTTCTTCAGTCCGAGCTCTGGCGGAAGATGAACGCCACAAGCCGGGAGGGCTCCCGAATCTCAATTAAGCTTGAGAGAAGAGGCCTCATCTACCGAGAAAGGGAATTGTACAACGGCAGATGGACCTATAGGCTCTACTCCAAGAGGCAGCCGGTCTCGATAGATTCCATCTTGACATGCCCATGCCTGACATGCGAGGAGAGCGCCAGGTGCGGGGCCGGCGGCCGGATCACCCCCAACGAGTGTGACAGGTTGACGCAGTGGATACTCGAATCCTCCGCGAAGGGAAACGATCCGTCCGGTGGCAACTAATTGACCGGAGACTGGCTCAGCAGACGGAAGAGGGACTATTACTACAGAAGGGCGAAGGAGGAGGATTTAAGGTCACGAGCCTCTTTTAAGCTTTTACAGGCGATTGAGAAGTTCGGCTTTATGAAGCCGGGCGATGTTGTGGTGGATCTGGGGGCCGCCCCCGGCGGATGGCTCCAGATATCGAGGAGAATCGTAGGCGACTCAGGGTTCGTTTTGGGGGTAGACCTAGCCGAGATTAAGCCCTTAGGTTACAGTAATGTTGTTACGATAAGGGGGGACATAAGGAGCGAGGGGACCCTCAGGAGGATCAGGGCCATCCTGCCCAGACCGGCTGACGTTGTCCTCTCAGATGCATCTCCGAATATTTCTGGGACGTGGGAGATCGACCATGCACGTCAGATCGAGCTCGCGGAGAGCTCATTAAATATCGCCTCTGCCGTCTTGAGGGGCGGCGGAAACTTCTTCGTTAAGATCTTCCAGGGAGACCTCCAGGCTGGTTTTCTAGAATCCATGAGGAGGGCCTTCCATGCTGTTCGAGCCTTCAAGCCCAGGGCCAGCAGGAATGAGAGCGCGGAGATCTATATCTTAGGAAGGGGGTATAGGGAGAAGAGGGGCTGTTAACCAGCTATCCAGACTCGATGACCTTTATGATTGTCTCTACAGCCGTCCTCAACCCATTGAATTTAGAGATCTCCCTATGGATCTCGTTCATCCTCCTCCTGTAGGAGTCATCATCGATCATCATCCGTATAGTCCTAAGCAGGCTCTCCCTATTAACCTCATGCTGCTCCAGGACCTCAGCTACGCCGAACTCCTTAAGCCTATAAGCGTTGTTTAGCTGTTCAGTATGGCTTGGGGTTGGGATCAGGATCATAGGCTTACCGTAGCTCATCGACTGGGTAAGTGTCCCATGCCCGGCCTTCGATATTACGAGGTCGCATGCCTTTAGGTACTCGAACCTGTTGGGCACCCATCCATAGATCGTCACGTTCCCCCTCTTTATGGGGCCGTCCCTGTAGTTTGGGTATCCAAGCGAGATGACGATCTGATAATCGCCGGGCATCTCAAGCATGATCTTCTGCAGGAGACCCGTGATGTACGCGCGTTCCTTGACTGGGCCGCTTATGGGCACGAAGATGAATGGGGAGTCATTGCTTAGACCTAGCTTTTCCCTCAGCTCCTCCTTCTCCGGGAGGTCATCTGGATGAACCGGCAGGATGGGCCCTATGAGCTTGACGCGCCTCTGATAGGACTTCGGTATTCTCAGGTTCCCGGCTGACAGCACATATGGGGGCGGAAAATCGGGGATCATCAGATGCGTCGCGCCGCTCGTCCATAGCTTGCCTATAACCGCCAATGCGCCGGTGTCGACGAGCTTCGCCAGCCTCAGAAGCCTGGATCTCCTCGGGATTATTATTTGGAACTGGTTGAGGATGCATATGTCCGGCACATCCAGGATCTTCGCCGCTATGAGCGGGGATACCCGGGAGTCTGAGACGACGACGTCCGGCTTGAAGGCCCTTATGTATCTGATCTCGAACTCGATCTGCCTGGTCAGGGTGAAGGATGCCAGGATGGGTCCAGGGTTAGCTACGGTCTGCCTGAAATCGACGGTTCCATCAGGCTTGACGACGAATCCAACAGGCGGGGCGTTAACGAGTGGGAAGCCCTCACGCTCAATATACTTGACGGCGTCCCTGTATGTTGAGAAGATCGTCTCGGCTCCTCTCCTCTCAAGCTCCCTGGCTATTGGTACGCATCGCCCAGCATGGCCAAGCCCGATTCCGCAGACGCTGAAGTAGACCCTCATTTCTCTCCCGTTTCTTTCCGGCTTCCCCGCCAAAACCCGGGAGAGCCAGCCTCTGGATTTCTCCCCTTTATGGGTTCTTAACGATTTTGGAAAAACGAGGATTCAGCCCCTCAGCTCTCTGGATCATAGGCCTGACCATGTACATGTAACTCGGCGGGTCGGTCTCCTCTACGATGCCGTTCTCAACGTCCAGTATATAGACAGCGTGGATACGTGCGTTCCTTATCTCCTCGAGGCTCACCGGAGGGTTACTGTAATAAAGATCACATAGGGCCTTGATGCTCTCGATGTCGCTCCTCTTCCTCGCCCTCGGAGGCTCGATAAGCGCAGGGGGTATATACATGGCGTAATGAGGCGGGACGGCTAAGCCGAACTTCTCGGCGTAACCGCTATAACGCGTTATCTTACTCGCAATCCTAGCCCTGATGTAGGTCTGCGGATAAAGGGCGTGTTCCGGGGGGATGAAGCCCGTCTCAACCTCGACTATCAATGCGCCGAGCCCCTTCTCGGCATATATATCACAGGAAAGCCCGTCGAGAGCCTTCTCGAGCTCCACATGATAGCCGGCTGATATCAGGTACTTCGCGCAGACCAGCTCCATAACTGAATGGTTTATCTTGACCCTGTTCATCCTGTGAAGGGAGATGAGGTACTCCCCTAGCCTCCTTATCTCCTCTGCAACGTGGCCGTCCTCGCCCCTGCATAGCTTATTTACCAGGTATGTGATGTCCCTCTCAAATTTCTCCACAGCTATTATCCTTCCGCATACAGAATATTAGATCATTAGATTTAAAATTTTGTGTTGAGGCGACGGTTAAGCCGGAATTATGAGGTTTATCCGCCGAAGAATAAGCACGCCCATGTGGAATCAGGATGCGGAACGCTGAAATTGGCCGGGAGACAGTGGCAAAAGAGGAATATAACAAAACTTAAAACAGAAAATAAACATGTAGCAGAGGCTTATCCACATAAACGACGATCATCAGAGCCTAAGTGGAAAACCAGTCGAAACTCTTTATCATTCAAAATTAAGAGTACAAAACACTTCAAATGCCTGTGCAAAATCCTTATATAACCCCTAAAAGAAAAATAAAAATCCCAAGCCGGGAAGTAGGCCTCACGTGTTACATTGAAGCAATGAGCACGTCACCCGAAACCGGTTGAAGGGTGATGTGCGACAAAGACATTGCTTCAATGGCCGGGTAACACGTAAGCGCATGCGTCCGAGCATGCATGGCTA
>LUCF01000066.1 GCA_001593845.1 Candidatus Bathyarchaeota archaeon B63
CTTAAAAACGAGATATGCCGGTTAAGGAGCGTACGTCTCGGCGGCATCACCTCCATATTAAACATGTATATTTCTAAATATCACAGTGGATAGGCGGACGTTTTGATGCGGCCTGTAAAAGGCTGAGGGGCCGCATAACCGAGGGAAAAATATCAGTCAGGGGAGACCCCAGATCCGCATTTAGGGCTGTAAAAACGCTTTTCTCATAGACGCCGAGGCCATCCGTAACCTTATTATCTTATCCATCGTCTATTTTACTGTGGTTTTCTGAACCGGTTGAGGCTTAAATATTGCCGCAGAGAAGCGTCATAATGAGCATAAGGGATGCGGATTACCTCTTCGAGAACAAGCCCACGAGGGTAATGGCGATGAGGAACTCCCCGAAGATCGAGCTGGCCGGCTTCACGGTCGGCCCATTCGAGGAGGGGAAAGAGTACGAGCTGAAATATTGGGTGGCGGAGGAGCTCGAGAAGGCGGGCATCGTACGCTTGAGGGATGAGACCCTCACGGCCTCCCGGCTTTACCCGATCCTCCACAGGGAACGCATCCAACCCGTGAGCAGCCTCTCATCCCTGCCCGAGGATTTCTATCCCAGGCTCAGGCGGGTCCTCAATGGCCTCAGGAGGGCCTCCAGGTCAAGCCCTGAGAGGATGAGGGAGTACGAGTATGTTAATCACCTATCAAAGGACATAATCAGCTGTAGGCTTAAGAAGATAATCTCGCTTGCATCCATCTCCGGCCAGAAGAGCCAGGTCCTCAGGAACCTCACGGCTGAGGAGCTCGCCCTATATGAGGAGCTGAATAGGATGATAAGCGAGTGGAGGAGCGAGATCCTCTGAGGGGATGGATGGAATGACGGAGGTCCTCATAGACAGGCCTCAGGAAAGGTTCCAGGCGGTTCTGAAGTCCGACAAGTACCGCGAACGGATATCCCAGATGGCCCTGAACGGCTCAACATCGCTCATCGTGGACTTCGAGGATCTCCTAGTCGCGGACAGCAGGCTTGCGGAGGGCCTGCTTGAGAACCCAGATGAGTACATAGAGTACGGAAGCAACGCTGCCTTCGATCAGCTCCAGATACAGGATCCGGAGTACGCCGAGAGGGTAAGGGATCAGGGGGTCACAGTCAGAATACGGGGGATACCGTACGTCACCCCCCTTAGGGCCCTCAGCTCAAGTCATATCGGGAGGCTCGTGATGATCGAGGGGATAGTGATACGGGCGACGACCGTCAGGCCCCTGGTCACGAAGGCCATATTCAGATGCAGGAGATGCGACGAGAAGGTTGAGGTTCAGCAGACCGGGACCTTCCTGACGTTTCCCCCCAGATGCGCCAACCCGGACTGCAGGGCGGCGAGGAGCTTCGACTTCATCCAGGAAGAGTCCGAGTTCGTGGATTCACAGGAGATCAGGATACAGGAGTACCCGGAGGATCTTCCTCCTGGACAGACCCCACGCTCGCTGAACATCCATCTCGTTGGGAGAGACATAGTCGATGTAGCTCAGCCGGGCGACCGGGTCTACGTCGTCGGGGTTGTAAGGGCGGAGCCGAGATCCTATCCGAGAGCCGGGAAGCTGAGGTCCTTCGGCCTTTACCTGGACGCGAACTTCATCGATACGACGGGTAAGGAGCCGGAGTCCCTAGAGATAACGCCGGAGGAGGAGCGGAGGATACTCGAGATCGCGAGGGAGAAGGACGTCCACCAGAAGATCATCAGGTCCATCGCCCCCTCAATCTACGGGTACGAGCACATAAAGGAGGCGATAATGTACTTGCTCTTCGGAGGGGTACCCAAGCACCTCCCGGACATACAAATCAGGGGGGAACTTAACATCCTCCTCGTGGGCGACCCGGGAACGGCGAAGTCTCAGATGCTGAGGTACGTTCCTAGGATAGCTCCGAGGGGCCTATACACGAGCGGGAGGGGGACAACAGCGGCTGGATTAACGGCCGCGGTCCTGCCAAGCCCAGCCGGGGGCATGACGCTTGAGGCTGGGGCGCTCGTCCTGGCGGATAGGGGGATAGCATGCATAGATGAGATAGATAAGATGCGGCCTGAGGATAGGGTAGCCATCCACGAGGCGATGGAGCAGCATACGATCTCGATAGCGAAGGGCGGGATAGTCGCAACCTTGAATGCGAGGGCAGCCATCCTGGCCGCCGCGAACCCGGCGCTTGGGAGGTACGACGCCTACAGGACAGTCGCCGAGAACATCTCCCTCCCAGTCACGATCCTCTCCAGGTTCGACCTCATCTTCGTCCTGAGGGACGTCCCAGAAAAGGAGAGGGACTCGAGGATGAGCGAGCATATCCTTGAGCTCCACAGGAGACAGGCGTCCCCAGCTGAGCCTCCAATACCCCCCGAGCTCCTGAGGAAGTACGTCGCCTACGCCAGGAACATAAACCCCGTCTTGACGGATGAGGCGATGGAGCGCCTAAAGGAGTTCTATATGGAGATGCGTTCAGCAAGCGAGTCCGAGGGCTCCCCAATCGCGATAACAGCTCGGCAGCTCGAGTCCCTCGTGAGGATAGCTGAGGCTAGGGCTAGGGCTGCCCTCAGGGACCGCGTCCTGCTGGAGGACGCTGAGCACGCCGTCGCGATTATGAAGAGGTCGCTTGAGGAGGCTGGGATAGACATATCATCCCACAAGATAGACATCGACATAATCATGACTGGGAAGCCCAAGAGCCTCCAGGATAAGCTCAGGCTGGTCCTCAATGTCCTCGTCGAGATGGAGAAGGAGACGGGCGTCGTGAAGAGGACGGATCTCATCGAGAGGCTGATGACGGATTATGAGCTCATGAGGGGCGAGGCCGAAAGATTAATACGTCAGCTGATAAGAGAAGGCACGATCTACGAGCCGAGAAACGGGTTCCTAAAGAAGACTTGAGAAAGGGCTTAAGACTTGCTTTGTGAAGAGCTCGACATACCTGACCAGGCGAAGAGGCTCCTAATAGACTCCGGCATACACGAGCTCTTCCCGCCTCAAGTGGAAGCGGTAAGGGCTGGGGCCCTCGAGGGGAGGAACCTCCTCCTCGCAAGCCCCACAGCCTCTGGGAAGACCCTCGTCGCCGAGCTCTGCGCCCTAAAGCACATCTTGGAGAGGGATGGGAAGGTCCTTTATCTCTCCCCCCTCAGGGCCCTAGCGAACGAGAAGTACTCCGAGTTCAAGAAGTATGAGGCTCTGAGGAAGCCTAACGGCCGCCGCATAAGAGTTGGGATAAGCACAGGCGACTTCGACAGCAGCGACCCATGGCTTGGGAGATTCGACATCATAGTCGCAACGAACGAGAAGTGCGACTCTCTTCTCCGCCACAGGGCACCGTGGATGGATGATCTCTCACTCGTCGTCGCGGATGAGATCCACCTGCTGAACGATGTGGAGAGGGGGCCGACCCTCGAGATAGTGCTAGCCCGCCTGCGGCAGGTGAACCCGGACGCGCAGCTGCTCGCGTTAAGCGCGACGGTGAGCAACGCAGAGGACATCGCGGAGTGGCTTAATGCGATACCGGTCACGACCCAGTGGAGGCCAGTGAAGCTCAGGGAGGGAGTCCTGATGGGCGTGGAGATCCAATTCAAGGACGGCGGATCGACGAGGATCGAGAAGAGGGTAAGCGACCCAGCGGTAAACCTGGCCCTGCACAGCATCCAAATGGGCGGGCAGGTCCTGATCTTCACATCGACGAGGAGGAAGGCTGTCAGCGTAGCGAAGAAGGTCGCCCCGAAGGTTAGGGATCTCCTCTCGAAGGCCCTAAGAAGATCGCTGGAGAGGACGGCGGAGCTGATAATCTCGTCGGGTGAGAGGACGAGAATCAGCGACTTACTCGCGGAGCTCGTGAAGCAGGGAGCAGCCTTCCACCATGCAGGCTTATCATCCCCCCACAGGAGGATCCTCGAGGATGCCTTCCGGGATGGGAGGATCAAGGCCCTTACCGCCACGCCTACCCTCGCCTTCGGGGTTAACCTGCCAGCGAGGGTCGTCATCATAGGGGACTACAGGCGATACGAGCCTGGGTATGGCTACTACCCGATAAGCGTGCTTGAGTATAAGCAGATGGTGGGGCGGGCTGGGAGGCCTAAGTACGACGAGGTTGGAGAGTCGGTTCTCATCGCAAAGACTGAGGAGGAGAGGGACTACCTGTTCGGGAGCTTCGTCCTCGCGAGGCCTGAGAGGATATGGTCGAAGCTCGGGGTTGAGAGGATACTCAGGTCTCATGTCTTGGCAACCGTGGCCTCGGAGTTCGCCTTAACTGAGCAGGGGATATACGACTTCTTCGGCCGAACCCTCTACGCTTACCAGTACGACCTGAGGGCGATAAAGGGCCTCATAGCCAAGATCCTCAGGTTCCTCTATGGGGAGGGGATGATAACCGTTGATGGGGCTGAGATCCGGGCTACACGCTTCGGAAGGAGGGTCTCTCAGCTCTACATCGACCCGCTCTCGGCGATCGTGATGAGGGAAGGATTGCTGAAGAGGGCGCCCAAGATTACTGATATAAGCCTCCTCCACATGATCGCCCATACGCCTGACATGTTCCCGAAGATCAGATGCTCAAGCAGGGAGATCGATAAGGTATCAGCCTTCATGGAGGAACATACGGAGGAGTTCATGTTCGAGGAGCCTGAGGAGTGGGCTGATCGGCTGGCGTACGAGGAGTTTCTAGGCGAGGTGAAGACCGCGTGGGTCCTAAAGGCCTGGATCGAGGAGAGGCCTGAGGATGAGATAATCGAGATGTTCGGCGTGGAGCCCGGAGACCTCTACAGGCTGATCTCGACGAGCGACTGGCTCCTCTACGCCTCCCAGGAGCTCGCTAAGCTGCTTGGCCACAGGGACATCCTCCCGAGGATCGCTGAGCTCCGCGAGAGGGTCACGAAGGGGGTTAAGTCTGAGATCCTCCCACTCGCTAGGCTCGAAGGCGTTGGGAGGGTGAGAGCCCGGATCATGTACGATGCCGGCTTCAGAACAATAGAGGATCTGCGGAGGGCCCCGGTCAATAAGCTCTCCAGCCTCCCGCTCATCGGGCCGAGGATAGCGAAGAGGATCAAAGAGCAGGTTGGGGGACTCGTTAAACGGGGGGATTGGGAGAGGCTATCGGGGGCGAAGGGGCCTAAGCAGCATGCCTTGACGGAGTATTATGAGTGAGCCCGCTGGGCCGTCGCTTGGAATCGCCCCAGACACAAACCTTTCATAGGCAGCGCAGCCTCATCAATCGATTTATATATTAATGGCTCCTCATTAGTCTAAAACCCCAACTAAAAAGAGAAGAAGGGTGATCCGGATGAATGTTATTTTACTCATGGAGGACAGCTTCAGGAAGGATCATCTCGGATGCTACGGGACTGGATCAAGACGCCTCACTTTGACAGGCTTGCATCTGAATCTGTGGTCTTCGACTATGCATACGCCGAGGGCCTGCCGACGATACCGCAAAGGGTCGCGATGCTAACCGGGCGGTACACATTACCCTTCAGGGGATGGCAGCCGCTGGAGCAGCTGGACGTCGTGCTTCCCGAGATCCTCTGGGACAAGGAGGTCACCACAGCGCTGATATCCGACACATATCATCTCCATAAGCCTCGAATGGGCTTCAGCCGGGGATTCGACTATGTGGAGTGGATAAGGGGCCAAGAGACGGATCCCTGGATCGTAAAATCAGACGTGAAGGTTGACCTATCCAAGTACAGCGAGAAGAATTGGCACCCAGCATACCCAGGCCAGCCGGAGAGCGTGGTCAAGAGGTACTTCAAGCAGTACTTAAAGAACAGGGCGGACTGGAAGGGCGAGGAGGATCACCACATAGCCCGGGTGATAAGGTCCTCGATCCGGTGGCTTGAGAAGAGGGCCTCAGAGGGGACGGCGGGAAGGTTCTTCCTAATGATCGATAGCTTCGACCCCCACGAGCCCTGGGACCCGCCTAAGGACTACCTGGACATGTACCCAGTCCCAGATTATGATGGGCTCCCAATAATATGGGGGGGAGGCTCAGCTCAGGACTGGGCCCTGCCTGAGATAAGGCACGTCAGGGCTCAGTACGCCGGGACAGTCACGCTCTGCGACAAGTGGACCGGGCTGCTGCTCGAGAAGATCGAGGAGCTCGGGCTCTGGGAGGACACGGCGTTGATATTCCTCTCAGACCACGGTGAGCCCCTAGGCGAGCATGGCATAATCAAGAAGGTCAAGCCGTGGCCATACGACGAACTCTCACATATACCCCTCATCATCCGCCTCCCAGACAAGATGGGGCTCAGGGGGAGACGCATAGAATCCTTCGTTGGGGTTCAAGACGTGGCGCCGACGATCCTCAGCCTCTTCGATGTGGATCCGCCTGGAACGATGCATGGAAGAAGCCTACTACCCATAATCCAAGGCGATGAGGATGGGAGGAGCTTCGAGATAAGCGGCTTCCACAGAAGGTCATGGAGCATAAGGGATACGGAGTGGAGCTTCTACTTATGGCTCAGGCCCACGATGGGGGAAGCCAAGGAGAAGCCGGAGCTCTACAGATACGAGGCCGGATTCGTCCCCCCGAAACCCGCAGAGTACGAGCTGGAGAAGCATCAGCCTGAGAGAAGGAACCTCGCGGCGGAGGAGAGGGAAAAGGCCGAGCAGATGGAGAAGATGATGAGGGAGTTCATCGAGTCTCTACAACCATCACCGGGAGACCTCATGGCGAAGGACTTCATGAAGAGGCAGGCTGCCCTCCAGAAGCCCGCCTGAGCATCTGATCAGCACGGTTCCCCAGAGGACCCGAAGCCCCCCATAATGGGCTGTCTACGTAACGGAGGAATCTCCCTTTTCTTCTGGCACCTCAGAAGAGTTGGGCATTGGAGCTCCACAAAGGCGCATCCAGCGCATATAGACATCGACGATCATCCATTATTATGGGCCGATTGGGAATGTAGACCTTTCATGTCTATGGTATAACTGACCTTTATGCCCCTCTCGAGGCTTCTGCTCATAAGGCATCCGCGTTTGAAGAGGTTCTCAACCCTCCTAAGCCTCTTCATGGTCTCTTCATCCTCCGGGGCCTCAACCTCGATCTTCACATCTACGCTGCCTACGCATAGCTGGCCTCTCTCATCCTTCTCCGTTGAGACTGTGGCCTCAGCCCGTAGCCCCCTATGCTTCACATTCGCCCATCCGAGAAGAAACGTGAATGTCGAGAACATGCATTCAGCTAGGCTTGCGGCTAGGAGCATGCGGGCCTCCCCTCCCATCTTCTCCCTCGGAACCCCAGCCTTCCTGACGATTATGTCATCCATAGTCTCGCTGTTGAACCTTATCAGAAGATCCCCATTCTCCGGCTGTTCGAGCTCCACCTTGATCTCAGACGTGAGGGACATCATGATCCGCCCCAACTGGATTATTTGGGATTTCAGATAGATAAGCCTGACCCGCCGCTTCCCTCGGGGAGGATTATCCTCTCCGGATGAGCATAAACATTGAAGCGTCTCCCCCTCGCGAACCCTATGAGCGTAAGCCCGGCGGCCTCGGCTAGCTTAACCCCCATATCCGTCGGGGCTGAGAGGGAGACGACGACCGGAACGCCGGCGTTCACGGCCTTCAGGACTATGTCCGAGCTCAACCTGCCACTCGAGGCTAAGAGAGCCCTACTCAGGTCTAAGCCCTTCAGAGCGGCCTTCCCGATGACCTTGTCCACAGCCGTGTGTCTACCGATATCCTCCGAGATGATGAGGGCCCTGCCCCGCTCATCATGGAGGGCTGCTGAGTGGGTTCCACCGGTCCTCCGGTAGGTCTCAGCGGAGAGGTTTAGGCTCCCAGCGGCCTCGATTATCGCCTCGGAAGTAAACTTGATGGTGAATCCCCGCCTCTTAGGCTTCATCCAGGCGATGGGGGGTATCTTCCTCCCCCCAGATCCGCATCCTGAGGATACGAACCAAGCCGCCCTGAGGGGCTTCTCGGCCCTGAGCTGAACATCAATCTTTCCATTGTTTATCCTTAAATCGCTGATCTCATCCAGCCTCTCTATGATCCCCTCCGCCATCAGGTGGCCCACCGCGAACTCCTCAATCTCGAGCGGCGTCATGGAAATGACCATGTAATCCCTGCCGTTAATGCGGAGGCTGATCTGGCCTTCCGAGACCACCTCATCCTTCACTAGCTCAGCTGAGCCCCTCCTG
>LUCF01000067.1 GCA_001593845.1 Candidatus Bathyarchaeota archaeon B63
CTGGCTGTCACGAAGCTCGATGTTCTAAGCGGCATAAGCCCCCTCAGAGTCTGTGTGGGATACAGATGCGGGGATAAAACACTCGATACCGTGCCGCCGGATATAAGCACATTCGGGAGATGCAGGCCCATATATGAGGAGATTGAGGGCTGGCGGTCAGACGTGGATTGGGGAAGGGCGGTCAAGGAGGGGTACGAAGCCCTCCCGGAGCAGGTGAAGGAGTACCTTCAGCTCATAGAGGAGCAGTTGAGGGTCCCCATAAGCATAGTATCGGTTGGGCCTGAAAGGAATGAAACAATAGTCCTCGATGAGGCTCTCCTCAGCTGAATGACCGAGGCGGGGAATGGTTCGACCCGTAAAGGCGAGTTTCCGTTTTGGGCCTGCTCATAATGCGATTCTGCAGAGCGATGAGCACGGCTTAGGCGTAACCCTCGATCACTATCCTGTTCCTCTGCCTTAGATAAACAGTGGGTATTCCAGCTTTCCTCAGCCTTCTCCTTAGCTCAGCGTCGTTAGTTGCCACTGGAGCACCCATCTCACGGGCAACCCTGAAGATTACATCGTCGTAGCTCTCATCCCCTCCCCTCTCCACATCGATGACCCTGCACTTTCCCGCCAGCCTCAGGGCCGCGGAGAACTGCATCCGGCTCTTCACAGGGCTCTTATCCGCTATTCTTTTGAGCTCATCAATCGTCGTCGATAGGACAATCGGCTCAGCCTTGCCGAGGAGCTTATTGAGCTCATCAAGGATATCTATCCTGAACTGGAATGGAACTAGAAGAAAGTTTGAATCAAGGATGACCTTTACCGTTCTTGAGTCCCCCCATGAAATACGTCCTCCCTTTTAAGGATAGGCCTGCATGGCGGCCTCCATCATCCCCCTCAGCAGCGGCATAGGGCTCACCAACGATCCATGCTTAGCTCATCCTCTCCGTTCCAGTAAGCGAAGGCCTGCAGCAGCATGCAGTGCATTCTATTCCCTCATCCTGGAAGGCCTCCCTCATGGCCTCCGCTACATCTCTAGGCGAGGTCTTGGAGGAGTCGATGACCGCGATTACCCCAGGCCCAGCCCCACTGATCGCCACGCCAGCCGCACCAGCGTTCAGGGCGGCCATCTTGACCGGTTCGTAGCCCGGAATCAGCTTCTTCCTGTAGGGCTCAACGATCAGGTCGGTCATCCCACGCCCTATCATCTCAACATCGCCTATGTGGAAGCCCGCGACTACCATAGCGGCATTCTGAATGTTCAGGACCGCATGCTTGAATGGCACGTGGCTGGGTAGAACCGCTCTTGCGGCTGCGGTCTTACTCTCCGCCGTCTCGATGCTGGGCAATGCGAGGGCAACCCATAGGTTGGGAGGGGGCTCCAAGCGGACAGCGGAGAGGGAGTCTCCATAGGTTCTGACGATCGTGAAGCCTCCGAGGACTGAGGCGGCGACGTTATCAGCGTGACTTGCACCCGCAGCAGCCTCCTCACCAACAGCGGCCCATCTGATGATCTCATCCTCTGATAACTCGAGATCAAGTAACTCGTTGAGGCCGAAGGCGCACGCAGCGGCGGACGCCCCGCTGCTTCCAAGCCCCATCCTCAATGGGACTCCTTTATGCAGGCGGATTCTCACGCCGACATCCCTATTCTTCAGTATTTCTTTGGCGACTAGGCCTGCGGTGTTCCTGTCAGGGGCCGTGGGGATCTCCTCAGCTCCGACCCCCGTGACCTCTATCTCTACTCCACCATCGGTGAGCTCGAGTGTAAGCGTATCGTGGAAGGCCTCGAGTGCCAAGCCGAAGGCGTCGAACCCGGAGCCCAGATTCGCTGAGCTACATGGGGATCTCACCTTTACATCACGCATTGGACATCACGCTTTCCGGGACTGTTGAACTTTCTATTCTCGGATATGAAGGGGGACGAAGGCCTGGCGGCCTGGAGATTCAAGGCTATGGCGGGAGCTCTGCATCCTCACGTCCGATCCGCATCCGCTTCTTTTTGAGGTACTCCCTATATGTTTGGTAGGAGACCTCGGGCGGGCATCTATGATCCACGAAGGGTATGTACCCGCCTTCCTCGAGTAATGGCGTAAGCCTATCCAGCTCCTTGTCGATGGCTTTTCCCCCGCGTATCAGCGCCCTCTTATCGACGTAGCCCATAAGCAGAACCTTGCGGCCGAATTCCTCACGGATCTTATAAGCGTCAGTGAATCTAGCCTCGAGCGGGAACATGCAGTTTATCCCTCCCTTAAGCCATCCGGGGACGAGCTTCGATATGTCCCCATCGCAGTCAAGGACGTTTATGGTAACCCCGTATTCCCTCAGGACATCTGTGACCTTTCTGTATCGGGGAACCATGAACTCCTCGAAGTGGCGGACGGAGAGGAGAGGCCCACGGCTGTAGCACATGTCCTCCCACCAGCTGGCGAAGTCAACCTTGACATCCCTGAGCGCCCTTCGAATCATGCTGATCCAGAGGTCAACGAGGGTGTCCATCATCTCGGCCACCCAGTCCGGGTCTCTGTAGAAGGCTATTGATAGGCGCTCCACCCCCATCCAGTTCCTAAGCCACCCGTAGAGGCTCCCGATGCTTATCCCCAATGGATGATCGCGGTCCCTGTAGCTTTTGGCTACCTCATCCCAATTCAGCGGGAAGCGGCCGGGCGTCTCTGGGTCGAAGAACGGCCTAAGCCGCTCCCAATCATCACGGTCTTTAAGTGGGTGCCTCAAATAATGAGGGGGAGAAGAGGAATCTAAGGTGCGGATGCATATGCCGCCCATGCCGTCCTCAACGATTGCTCTTCCCCCCTCCTCCTTTATTATCCGGCTTGGAAGGGAAGGCCAGAGACCTGTTCTTATGGGCAGCCACTCGAGGCAGTCCCAACCCTCCAGGCCGAGATATAACTCGATATCCCTATTCGTCCGTTTTTCCGGTGGAAGGCCCTCCCTATGCCACCGGATCATCGTCTCCGTCCAGAAGCCGAACTCATAGTCGGGAACCCTATCCACATCCTTAAACTGGAGCGTACGTAAGAAACGTTCTCTATGGTTCATTCGGTCCCCCACCGCCCTCCATCATATCCCCAGCGACTACATTATTCTTTCGTTACGCTGTTGATAAGTCATATGGCAGATGAATCCAAGCGAGCAGCGATTATTCTGAGCCGTATTATCTGAGATTCAGTGACCCGTCACATCTTGGAGATATAGACCCTTCTGCGCCCATTCTCCATGATCATCTTCAGCTTACACTCGGTCGTTAAGACCCGTATATCGTCTCCTTCTCTTCTGATCTTCACATCTTGGGCGATTACGGGTTCAGATGTGACATTCAGGGTCGTGATGTTCGGGCTTCTCCAAGTAATTTCATATCCTGATGAGGTCTTCTTTATGGTGAAGCCGCCGAAGATCTCATATGTTATCTCCTGAACCTGAGGGTCCTTCCTCTTTCTTCTGAATAGCCTCATCTCCATCCCCTCTTTTGGACTCCTAGATTTATCAAGATAGACTTAAACTTATCGGGTGTTTCTCAGGGCGGAGAGGCTGAACGTGATGAGGAAGCCGAAAATTTATCAGTGATGTTTTTCGCCGTGATATCCCCTAAAGGGGGATGGTCTCTCAGATCTACGTCACAAACCGCCCGTAGACCCTCATGGACTCCGAGAGTACGAGCCCATGCAGGTCCGCTTCTGGGTTGACGACGTTCCTGATCCTTAGGTTCGGGGTGCGTTTAATTAGTTCCACCCGGTCATGGTATTCCCCGCCCTTTATTAGGAAGATGATGACGCTATGCCCGGATTCTGAGATCCTCTTGAGGGAGGGAACGGCCTCCTCAACGTTCTGCCATCCCCCATCAGTAATCACCACGATGAAGCATGGTCCCTTATTCTCTGAGGCTAGCCTCTGAACCTCGAATGATGGGAAGATCGTGAATTCGTCGAAGCTCATTGAGAGGGCTAGCTCCTTCGTCTCCTCAGGGGCTTCCCAGTCAGCTGATACGTAGCCGGTTGAGAAGGTCACGACGGCCGTTCTTCCCCCTGACCTCCACGCGCTTTGATGAGCGATGAAGGCGGCGACGGCGGCTTCGTTATGTACGCCTCCCATGCTTCGGCTCACGTCTAGAACTGTGATTGTGGATGGGACGAAGCCGCTTGATATCGATTGGCCATGCGGGGTGGGCTCCTCAACCCACTTTAGAGTTGTGACCTCCGGGATTATGGGTCCCTCGTCGAGGCTGGTCTCGACGTCAAGGTCCTCGATCTCGTCTTCTATGTACCATTCATCCGGATATCTTATGACTGACCAGACTGGGCGGCGCCTCCGGCTCTCCGCTAGATAATGTATTATGGCTCGTTGGGCCCTTGACTTGAACCAGTACCTCTTCCACATGATCTCGCTTAGGTTTTTGAGCCTGAGCTTCTTGTAGGGTTTAGACATGGATGTTGGTAGGCGGGGCTCATCCATGAGGTCTACGGCCAGATCATAACCCCCACCGGTCCTTTGCCGGTCTCCCATGGCTTTAGTCGCTTTCATATCTGTCTTCTCATCTTTGAGCCCCCCATGTTCCCCCTTTTTCCTGTGCATCTTCAGTTTCAAGGCTTCTCTGGCCCTCTTCTCCTCGCCGGATGGGAGGCGAGGTTTAATCCAATGCTCATAAAATTCCTTAGCCGCCTTCTCATCGGTGATAGACCCGTAGGTCTCGAAGAATCCCTCGATGGTTGAGCGTTGGAAGTCCTCCCTGACGTTGAGGGGGTTCCGCCTGATGGACCTTTCGATCTCCTTCTTCGAGAATGCGCGGGACCTCCCCCTGAGCCTCTGAAGAACGGACGCTATCATCTGGACCTTCGTCTGCCACGGCCTATCCAATGAGGAGATGAGGAGGATCTCCCTGGCGGTCTTAGCTAGCGTCTCATCCGGGATCTTAACCGCCGGATTTACGCATAGGTAAATGCTGTTCATTATCTCCTCTGCTAATGTGGAGGGGCCTTTCCCGATTATGCGGGTGTGATATGGGAGCTCTCCGAACCGTCGGGGTAGATAATACAGATCAACCTGGATGTCTGAGAATATCTGGGTTGCGAGATACGCTATGCCCCAGTCTCGAACCTGTTCATAGGCGGCCCGTTGCAGATTATACGCCGTTCTTATATCGTATGGACAATGATGAACGTGAGATAGCTGGTGACGGAAGTACCAGAGCAGATACTTCTCCGGGTCCGCTCCCTTCGGGACGATATCGGGCTTCAGATAGATCGTCCCATTGACAGCCGTAAACTTGGATTCCTCGTCGTGACCCCTGTCCTCCCCGGAGAGTGAGAGCCTCACCTGTGGGCAGTAGAGCTCAGACCATGCCTTTGATGATATCGATGCGCTGAGCGGTCATTTATGGCTTCACTCTCCATAAGTGTGGCCCTCCCAGCCCATCTGTAAAGATAAGGTCTCCTCCTCTTTGATTAGCCCATTCTTCACCCAGATTCTCTCCATCTTCATCAGCTCCTCCGCGAAGACGACGTCCTCGACCGCCGCTTCCCTTGCGAGTCTATAGATTGAGCGGTCAAAGCCCTTTAACAGCTCATTCAGGATCGTCCATTGGCCCCTGGCATCCCTATCAGCCATCTTTATTCTCTCCGCTCCGAGGAGATCCTTGATGTCAGCGGGAACATTTCTTGTCCTAACGAGGGAGAGCCGATGAGGAAGAATCCAAAAGGCCATGCGGAGGATGTCCTCCAGATCGCATTTTCCATCCAGCCACTTCGCTGCTTTGGCAAGGTGGACCAGGGCAACGGTTGCCCTCTCGCTGAGGGGCTCCTTAATCCTGCTGCAGATATCACGGACGAAGTGGCACCCCTCGCATAGGGTTGGGGGCTTAATCTCCGAGTTCTCCTTGTCCCGTATGCACGCCTGGAAATCCCTGACTATCTGGTTTATGAACCCAATCTGCGCTGGGTTTAGCTCCACCTCTGAGACCTGCCTCCTCGCCTCTTCGAGCTCCTCAAAGGAAAGGATCTGAGGCATGGAATCTATGAGGTTCCCGTCATGCTTCTCAAGTAGGTCTTGGAGCTGAAACTTCTCGCTTAGGGTGAGGGATCTGAGGAATATGCATACGTCGAATCTGTCGTAGAATGGCTGCGGATGAATGAAGGAGGTCGCATCCATTGGGTTCTCATTTGCGACTAGGATGTAATCGCCGATCTTCGCCCTCTTACCATAGGCCCAAACCTCCCCGAACTGCATGAGATGATGGATGTTCGCCGTGGTGTATGGGTTAAGCCGATTAACCTCGTCTATGGCCTTTCCCCTGCTCTGAACGAAGGCCGCCCATAAGACCCGTTCAACCCCCTCCTTCTCAAGCGAGGGGATATGAAGCCTCCCAACAACCTCCCCCCGCTTTACTTCTGAAGCTCCAGAGATGACTACGAAATCGTCTCCGCAGATCCCCTTAAGCATCAGGAGCATGAGCGTGGATTTCCCTAGGCCGCGGGGAGCCCGTATCAGTGTGGTGGATCGGCTGTGGAGCTGATTCATGATCATTAAGTGTATAATCTCCCCGTGTCCGACGAATCTCGATCTTACCTCATTCTCCCATTCCCTGATTTTGTTCTGGAGACTCAATTTATTCGTTCCCTCGGGGCTGATGAGCTCTAAGTCACGTGATGAGATAGAGTATTATGTACGCTGAGAGGGAGGCGATCGCCGCCGCTAGTGATCCTATGATGACCTTCAAAGATCTGATCTTCCTCCGCATCTGGAGGTTCTCCTCCTCCAGCATGCTCAGGCGATAAGAGAGTAATGAGGCGGCTCGGCGATCCACTGTAATGTTCTCTCCCATCTCCTTCCCCAGAAGAATCGAGTCCAGTATGTCAGAGAGTCTGCCTCTGGAGGTCTCAGTCATATCATCTCCGGGGATCTTGAGGATCATCTTATTCGTTGAGACGCTCTTTCGGATGGGCCTCTTACCAGCTTGGTATCTCAGAAACTTTCTGTACTTCTCACTTTCCATTATGCTCAGGGTTAATAGCTCACAGTGCGATTTTAATCTTTCTGGAAGGATCTGCCGGAACAATCTTTCCGGAGGCCCTTGGGGGCCGCCATAATGGCCCCATCACGCTGGGGCTGAGACCCAAGAAAAAGGATTACAGCCTCTCATCTAACCATTCTACTATGCGTTCCTGTATGAATGCAAGTACCCCCTCAGGTAGAACCTTTATGGCCAGTATCTCCCAGCCGTCTGAGCGGATGAGTTCAAGCAGTTCCGTCGCCTCATCCCAGTTCAGATTGCTTAG
>LUCF01000068.1 GCA_001593845.1 Candidatus Bathyarchaeota archaeon B63
GGTCTTCAGAGACTTGGGCCTGAGCTACTATATTCTAAAGCGTCCGGACTTCGACAAGTTCCCCGGCGCCGCCTACTCGATCGCCTTCGACGCATGGAACCCCGACGGCAGAATCAACCAGATAGGGACAGTCCACAACTTGGGCGAGAACTTCTCTAGGGCATTCGAGATAAAGTACGAGGACGCCGAGGGGAGGCAGAGGCATGTAGTTCAGACATGCTATGGGTTCGGGATAAGCCGGACCCTCGCCGCCGTGATCTCCCAACATGGGGATGACCATGGCCTCGTCCTTCCACCTGAGATAGCACCCATCCAAGTCGTGATCGTCCCCATACCCTACAAGGGATCAGAGACCGAGGTGGAGAAGTACGCCGGGAAAGTTTACTCCAGGCTGGATGAGGCTGGGATGCGGGTTCACCTCGACATGACCGATAAGACGCCGGGGGAGAAGTACTACTACTGGGAGATGTTCGGCGTCCCCGTCAGGGTTGAGGTGGGCCCGAGGGATGTTGAGGCGGGTCAAGTGACCATCTGCGAGAGGGTGAACCTCAAAAGAAGATCCGTGGCGCTGGATGAGGCCGCCGAGGCTGTGAAGGAGACCTTTGAGAGGATCGAACGGGAACTGATTGAGAGGAGCCGTTCGGTCCTGGAGAGGATGACGGTCGATGCCCCGGACATAGAGTCGCTGGGGAAGGCGATAAAGGCCAGAAGGATCGGGAGGGCCTGCTGGTGCGGGGGCATAGACTGCGCTGAGAGGATCAGGGAGGAGTCAGGAGGGGAGATTAGGGGGCGGAGGATCGACGTCGAAGAGAAGCCTGAACGTCCATGCATAGTATGCGGGCGAGAAGCGGAGATGGTGGTCTATGTGGCTCGGGCTTATTGAGGCGGATGGACGTGAACCGCCATAATTAGAGAGCCATCCACCATTATCCCTCTCGGAGGCTCAAGGCGGGCCTTCTATGCGAAGCCGGTGGATTGATTGGGTGATCAGCTCGGGATAATCGTCCTCATAAAGCAGGTCCCGGATATCGAGAAGGTGAGGTTCGACTTCGAGACCGGGCGCCTAGACAGGAGCTCAGCTGAGGCTGTGATTAACCCCTTCGACCTCAACGCCCTAGAGGCGGCAGTCCAGATAAAGGAGGCCGTTGGGGCGACGGTGACGGCTATCAGCATGGGGCCGAAGGCCGCTGAGTCGGCGTTGAGGGACGCTATCGCCAGGGGCGCGGATAGGGGTATACTCTTAACAGACACGCGTTTCGCCGGGGCCGATACGCTCGCCACCTCCTATGCGTTGTCAAGCGCGATAAGGAGGCTCAGCTCCTTCGACTTGGTCATATGTGGGGAGAAGACCATAGACGGCGACACCGCTCAGGTCGGCCCTGAGGTCGCTGAGTTCCTCGGCATACCCCACGTCGCATACGTCGAGGAGATACTGGAGGCCGACAAGAAGAGGATAATCGTCAAGTCGAGGATGGGGAGAAACTATTACGTCTTAGCCCTCAGGCTTCCAGGATTGATCACCGTGACGAAGGACGTGAATGCCCCGCGCCTGCCGACGCTGAGGGATAAGATCCGCTCCAGAAGGGCTGAGATAACAGTTTGGGACGCAGATTCCCTATCCGAAGTGGCTGATACGAGGCTCTTCGGCGTCTCAGGCTCACCGACCACGGTTGCGAGGGTCTACGCGCCCCACGCTGAGAAGAGGAAGGGCATGATCTTCCGAGGAAACCCCGAGGAGGCCGCTGAGAAGATCGTAGGGGTCCTCAAGGATCTAAGGGTCGTAGGTTGAGGGAGATGAGGGAGGAAGGGGACGTTCTGGTCTTCGCCGAGCAGGAGGACGGCGAGATCCATATGGTCTCGTATGAGCTAATCGGGAAGGGGAGGGAGCTAGCCGACAGGCTGGGAGTCCAGCTGAGCGCCGTGCTGCTCGGATGCGGCATTGAGGACGGGGCCTACGAGCTCATATACAGGGGCGCTGACTCCGTTTATCTGTATGATCATCCATCCCTCAGGGAATTCGATGTGATAAGGTACTCGCGGAACATACTGAGCCTCGTGAGGGAGACGAAGCCCAAGATATTCCTCATAGGAGCGACGAGGATCGGCAGAACCCTAGCTCCCAGGATAGCGGCGGCTCTGAGGACGGGGCTCACGGCTGACTGCGTCGACCTGGACTTGGATGATGGGAACCTCATACAGATCCGCCCAGCCTTCAGCGGCAACATCATGGCTCAGATAAGGACGAGGACGAGGCCTCAGATGGCGACTGTCAGGTACAGGGTGATGCGGATGCCGAGGCGGGACACCAGCAGGGAGGGGAGGATAATCAGAAGGCAGGTCGAGGTCATCGGGGAGACCGGCATCGAGGTCCTCGAGAAGATTAGGGCTGATGAGGTTAACCTCGCCGACGCTGAGGTGATAGTGTCCGGGGGGAGGGGGTTGAGGAGGCCTGAGGACTTCAAGCTCCTAGAGGAGCTCGCCGAGGTCCTGGGCGGGGTTGTGGGTTCGAGTAGGCCGCTCGTAGATGATGGTTGGATAAGCAAGGATCACCAAGTCGGATTCAGCGGTAACACAGTTAAGCCCCGGGTCTACATCGCATGTGGGATATCTGGGGCTCCTCAGCACCTCTTCGGGATGAGGGACTCAGATGTGATAATCGCGATCAATAAGGATCCCTCCGCTCCCATCTTCAACGTTTCTGACTACGGGGTCGTGGGGGACCTTTATGAGGTTGTACCAATATTAATCCGGAAGCTCAGGGAGGAATTGAAGGGAAGGGAATGATGACCAGAAAAATTGATGAGGTCGCCGAGATCTTCAGGGGAATCATAGGCCCAGAATGGGTCATAACTGAGCGCGTATACATGGAGAGTTACCTCAGGGACGAGACTCCGGACGTTTCTAGGCCCCCAGCTGCGGAGAACCTCATACTGCTTAAGCCGTCCTCGACAGGTGAGGTCTCAGAGATCCTCAAGGCCGCGAATGAGATGCGCATCCCAGTCTTCCCAGTTGGGGGTAGAACCGGGCTGGTCGGGGGATGCATCCCAACGGAAGACGGCATAATCCTCTCACTGGAGAGGATGAACAGGATAGATGTTGATGAGGAGAACCTCATGGCCACCGCTGAGGCGGGGGCGACCCTAGCGGATCTGATCGGGGCGGCGGATGAGGCTGGCCTTTTCTTCCCCCTGCATCCGGGTGATGAGGGCGCTCAGATCGGCGGCTTGATCTCGACGAATGCGGGGGGCGTCAGAGCCGTAAAGTACGGGGTGATGAGGAACTACGTGAAGGGGCTTGAGGTCGTCCTAGCTACTGGGGATGTGCTCAATCTCGGCGGGCCCCTCATCAAGAATAACATGGGATATGACCTCATGGATCTGATTATAGGAAGCGAGGGAACCCTATGCGTCATAACACGGGCGGTGATAAAGCTTTACCCAAAGAGCGGATGCTCCGTCACGCTGATCCTCCCCTATGATGACCGGTCAGACGCCATAAGGACGGTTCCGAGCATCCTCAGGTCAGGCGTCATCCCACTTGCGATCGAGTACGTGGAGATAAAAGAGCTGAACAAGGCAGCTGAGCACATAGGGGATGAGTGGCCGGTTCAGTCTGGAAAGGCTCAGCTCATCATAATCCTCTCCGGACGGAGCGAGGATGAGGTCTATTCAGCCTGCGAGGTGATCTCAGAGGTCGCCGAGGAGAACAACGCCGGGGAGCCCATCATCGCTGAGACGAGAGATGAGCAGGAGAGGATACTCAGGATAAGGAGCAACATCTACACTGCCCTGAAGGCCGAGATGGTTGACATCCTAGACATCACAGTTCCGATGAGCAGGCTGGGAGACCTGATGAACTCGATCGACGAGACATCCCGGAAATACGGGGTTTACCTGCCCGTCTACGGCCACGCCGGCGACGGAAACCTCCACATACACCTCATGAAGGAAGGCGGGGAGGTGCCGGAAAACATCGGGGAGGTCAAGAGGGAGATCTACGACGCCGGCGTCCGCCTAGGAGGGGTAATCACGGGTGAGCATGGAATAGGCCACCTGAGAATCGGGGAACTAGATAGGTTCATATCCGATAAAGAATTAAGCCTAATGAGAGAGATCAAAAGGATATTCGACCCGAATAATATACTAAATCCAGGAAAGATCTTCCCCAGAGGATGAGAGGAAAGGATTCATTCTTTTTTCTCTCCCAATCGTTGTCGATCCGCCGTGGCCTGGATAGACAATTGTCTCATCTGGGAGGCAGATCAGCCTCTCCCTCAATGACCGCATCATATCTCTGAAGGAGGAGCCTGGAAGGTCGGTTCTCCCGATAGATCCGGCGAAGAGCGTGTCGCCCGTGAAGACCACCTTCTCTCCTTCGCAGAGGAGCGAGATGCTCCCCCTCGTGTGCCCCGGGGTATGGATCACCCTCAGCTTTAGGGCTCCAACCTCTAATCTGTCGCCGTCCTCAACAAGCCTATCCGCCTTAGGGGAGACGACGCTCCGACCCATCATGTAAGAGAGGTTCATTGACGGGTCGATGAGCATCGGGGCGTCGAGCCTATGTATGATGATATCCGCTCCCGTAAGCCTCTTCAATTCGCCGTTTCCGCTTATGTGATCGACGTGGCCATGCGTATTGATGATCCATCTTATACTGAACCTGCCTCTTATGAGGCTCCGGATATTCCTCGTCTCTTCCGCGGAGAAGCCAGGGTCGATCACAAGGGCCTCATCAGTCTCTTCGCAGACTACTAGGTAAAAGTTCGTTGCTAAGGGGCCGACGACCAAAGAATGAACCCGCATGACCCGCCCTCATTCATATTCATGTATACGCATTTAAGATGCTTACGAAGCGGGAAAATGGGGGCGGAAGGAGCGGTTAAGCCATGTGTCTAGCTGATCCTCGGAACCATCGCTATAGCCGTCGTCGTCTTAACAACCCCATTTATCGACTGAACCCTGTTTATTATGCCGCTCAGCTCCGAGATGCCGAGAAACTCGACGTAAAGGATCACGTCGTACTGACCGGTGACGGCGTGAGCGATCTTGACCCCCTCGATCTTCATAGCCTCCTCGGCTACCCTCCAGAGCTTCCCACGCTCCGTATTTATTAGAATGAAAGCATTCAAAGCCTCTCCTCTCCAGATTACACGTCTCATCAGTCTTATTCTAAGGGAAAGAATAAAGTCTTTGCGGTTCCCTCGCCTAATCGTTTTGTCAAAACCAGAAAATTTAAAAGAAGGCTTGTGAAAAAGATTCCGATGCCCAACAGCCGAGGGAAACTCATGGAGTTTTGTCCAGAGTGCGGCACACGTCTAGTTCGAAGACA
>LUCF01000069.1 GCA_001593845.1 Candidatus Bathyarchaeota archaeon B63
CCGAATCGGTCTTAGCCCAGAGTACAAGTGAGCTTCCCTTCTGAATCGGGTTGGAGAAGTCATTCATGACCCTTATCTTCGGGGCGTACCCATGCATCTTCAGTATCCTTTCAGCCTCTGCAGCCTGCCTAAGGGCGACCTTCCGATCGGCAAGGAAGGTGCATACGGAGACCCCGCCGATCTCCTCGATGCTGCCGAAGGTCTCCAGCTTGAGGGGCTTCAGACGGCGGCACGGCTGAGCCTCAAGTATTACTTCGCCCATGCCCTTCGGGTAGTATCCGTACCTCCTTACCTCTATTCTGGCGTCTAATCCCATCCGTCCCAGGACTGGGAGCAAGACATGCCTGAGGTAGTTTATCGTGGGGGAGTGACGGACATCCGTTCCGCCCCTCGATATATGCAGGTGAACGGGGTTCTTCGCGAAGGCGCAGATGGGCAGCACGGTCATGAGGAGCATAGGTATGCTTCCGGCAGTTCCGATCTCAGCCTCGATGCGGCCTCCGCTTATCTCCTGTGGATCGAACCATATCTCCTGTGAGCCTACAGATGCGCCTTTAACATCCGCATTGCATATCCTCGCGGCCGTCAGGACCGCCTCTAAATGTTGAGGCCTCAATCCAGGCTGGCTACGTCTCTTCCGTATATTGTAAATGTGCAGAGGCTCACCGATTATCGCGGATAGGGCGATTGATAATCTAAGTATTGTTCCGCTTCCGCTCTTCTGAGCCCCATCTATCTCGATCATATATGAAGATTCACCCTTGAAACCAGTTGCGGTTAATCTCGACCTCCCAAATAAAATGTCGCCTCATCGGGTTTCTTCTTAAGCTTTCACGGATCTCTCCAACTTCTCAATCGCGTTCTCCTTCCCCATGTCCAGTAAGTAAGGCCCCAACCTCGGCCCAGAATCCACCCCAAGCAGGATTAGGTAGAGGGTCCTGAAGAAATCCCTGGGTTTTATTCCGTTATCTCTCGCTATCTCAAATATAGAGCTCTGGAGGGCGTCCGGATCATCGATCGTCCGGATCCTCTCGATCAGCTGTGCCACGGCCTCCTTCTCTCTCCCGCTTATTTCAACGGTGATCCCCGCCGCCTCCTCAAAGTCCTTGACCCAGTTCAATGCGTAACGGATCCTCCTCTCCAGATCTGGGGTCAGCGAGTTCCTCAGATACCTGTACTCGCGAAGCTTCTCAGCTACAAATCTGAGTTCCGCCCCCTCCGGGGCGACCTTGACCAACGAGACCAGCAGGTTATAGGGCACATGTATGCGGGGTCTTCTCGGCGGATTCATGAACCAGCAGTATTCATAGAGGCCCTTAAGCTTCGCCTCCTCCTTTGGGTCCCTGAGCTTCTTCCTACCGAAGTATACGTCCTCGAGCTCATCTAGCTCATCCATGTAACGCGGTATGTCATCAACGGAGATGCTTCTCGTGCCGACGAACCGTTTCAGAGTTAAGAGTATCATCGACTGAGGAGATCCATATCTAAACCAGAGCTGCGGGGTGAAGACGTTGCCCTTAGACTTGGAGATCTTCCTCCCGCCCCTATCGAGGAACATCTCATATTGAGCGTGCATCGGAGGCTCATACCCGAGGATCTCCCTGGATATGCGGTCGTTCACCCTCACCGAGTCAGCTATGTCCTTCCCATAGGCCTCAAAACGGATCTTTAGAGCCCTCCACCTAGCGGCGAACTCCCCAGCCTTCCAGCTCAGTTTCCCCTCGCCCCTCGTGTAGTCCGCCTCTCCCTCGTATCCGCAGCCCTCAAGCCACTTATGCTTTATCTCCATACCCTCACATCTGTAGAGGACCTTATCCTCATCCGGCAGGAACTTGTAGGCCTTCGTCGTATATATTCTGCCGCAGGACCCGCAGACTGGGAAGTATGGGAGGGCCTCCAGGTACTTTTCTTGGCCGGTCTCCTCCTTCACTATCTGCCCGACGCGTCTAGCATTCTCCAGAAGCAGCCTGATCTCTTCGTTGAGTAGCCCCTGAGCGTAAGCGTCAGCTCCCTTTATCAGCGTGTACTCTATCCCAGCCTCATCCAAGGCTTCGAGGAGGAGGCTGACCATGTGATCCCCATAGCTCTCGTGACAACGGAAGGGATCTGGGATCTCGGTGACTGGGAAGCCGATGTACCTCTCAAGGGATTCGGGCAGCCCGGCTGGGACGCTTCGAAGCCCATCTTTGTTATCAGAGAAGAGAATGAATTCAGCCTTGTAGCCTTGCTCCTCAACGGCCAAGGAGACAGCGTAGTTCCGGGTTACCTCGCTGAAGCTCCCTATGTGGGGGATTCCTGAGGCTGCAACCCCACTCTCAACCCTTATTAGGCTTAGGTCCCTGCCCAGCCTCCGTTCCCTCTCGATTATTTCCACTGCTGTCTTATCGTACCATGTTCCATGGCCGATTATCCTCTCTTGCCTTCTCATTGGAAGCTCCAGCGCTCAATTCTGGACATCTATGATAAGTAAACCGTTAAATAAAGGTTATTTGATCACCGACGATGCCAATGGAAGAGACGAGAATCAATCAATAATTGAGCGGCTCCTCATAAAAGATTGACAGATTATTGCTGTACAGGTCTGTAAATAATTTTTCAGCTTCCTAAACTAGTTAAGTAGCGATATCTAAGCGTATCATTAAGGGATAAGTGTAATCAGAATTTAGTGTTGAAACTTGGGGGGATTCATTGAGAGATCGGAGGGGAAGGAAGAGGCGGCGGACAAGGCTCGCTGAGTCAACATCATCTCTGATCATGAACTTCATGTATATTCTTACGATATGCTGGGTTGTTCCCGTGGCGCCGATGGTCATAACGTGGATGCTTGATTTACCCCTCGCATTATTTATTCTAATCTGGGCATCTGGAGTTTTATTCCTCGGCGTCTCTTGGTACTACTTTTTTAGGACCTTGAGGAGGGCTGAGGAATAACGGCCTCTTCAAGCCTTAACGATTAGGCTGTCATGATTGGGAAGAAAAAAATTAAAGAGAGAAGATCCATTAAGGTTCTTGACCTGGCGTCTGATGCCGACCTAATGGTTAGGCTAGGAGCGGCTGTGATATGCGAGGGCCAGGCGGCCTGCTGAGGAAGGCCTTAAGTGAGACAGGCGGGGGAACGGTCTTTGCGTCTCTCTTCGGATCTTATAGGAGAGGGGACTACGACGCCCATAGCGACATTGACATCCTCATCGTACATGAGGACGGAGACGAGAAAGGCCGGATCGCCCGTGAATTGAGACGATTAGAGAGCATGCTGGGCAGGCCGGTTCACCTAAACCTCTTCAGCTTCAAGGAGTTCCAGAGGCGAGTGAGACTCGGCGACTATCTAATAAGGAGCATCCTTGAGGATTCATCCTTCCTCGTGGGGAGGAGGGACGTCTTCCTCGAGGCCAGGCGGGCTCTTCTAGGAGGACGGCTGGATGATGATGCTGCTAGGTTTAACGCTGAGGCTGGATTAAGGCTCCTCAATGATGCATATTTGTACTTCAATGAGGCTGGTTCATCCCTCCGTAGTCACCGTGGAAATATGCTGGATTATACGATAAGGGGCCTTAACAGTTACCGGTTAGCCCTAGGATATTTATGTTCGAGTTGGATGATCAGCAGCAAGCAGAGAAGCGCCTCCCATGATCACTTGATGCGAACCCCTCTCGCCCGGTCACTGGGCGAGCTCGCCCTTATCGAGGCTAAAATGAAGCGCGCCTCAGGAATTAACTGTTCCATGCTGCTTCGGATCGCGGATGAGATGAAGAATAGGTCCTTGAGGCTTCTTTCGCTTAGCCGAGGCCTAAGATGGCAAATCTTCTCCTCTTCCAGAATCGGTATCCAGGAGGCCTCCTCATATCTTGATGCCTATCTCCTTCCCTATTTTTCTGCTCAGGGACTTTGCCGCTGAAGCTGTGGATTGAGACTCTATGATCTTGGGCTCTAGGTCCCTTATCGGCTTGATCTTGAACTCTCTGATCATGTTGGCTGCAATGTTATACTTCACTCCATCCTCATACGTCAAATGAAGCCGGGTTCGCATGATTATTCTCCCCCTACTCGTTATCTTATACCTGCCGAAGTCCAAGAACCTCTTCAGTAAGCTGAGCTCGTAAATCTCATCAATAAAGAACCTCTGAGCACCCTCAGTCACCCGTTTGACGAAGTACTTGATGCGTGGATAAAAATCGTAGTTATCGCTGAACATTTCTATGAACTTCAACGTCTCTAAAACGGGGACCTGATGAAAGAGTCTGGGGCGGAGCTTAATAAAAAACGGAGAGGCCTCTATAGGCTTCCTCATGATAACTCAGTCTCCCTCCGGATCCCCCATCCACGGCTTTTTTCTATGGGATGACCATTCATGTGGAACATTGCGAGGCGATAATCACCCATGACTGACCGCGTTTCAAGAAAAATGTAAAGACGCTTATCAAATTTTCGTTTCTAACATGATGGGCCGATCCCTTTTCGGCTGGCAATACATTCTCGCATCGTCAATCAATTATTTATTTATACGGCCTTTAACTATACGAAAAATATATAAGGTTCACTGAGTCGATTAATTCTAAACAAAAAAGCGGGGTGTAAATCCTTGTCCGCGGCAGGCGTGCCCGTCTTGATACTTAAGGAAGGCTCAACCAGGACAAGAGGCCGAGAGGCTCAGCACAATAATATTATGGCTGCTAGGATAATCGCTGAGGCTGTTAGGAGCTCGTTGGGGCCGAAGGGTATGGATAAGATGCTCGTTGACAGCTTGGGGGACGTCACCATCACAAGCGATGGAAAGACCATTCTCGATGAGATCGATGTTGAGCATCCGGCCGCTAAGATGATGGTCGAGGTCGCGAAGACACAGGATGACGAGGTTGGGGATGGAACAACAACATCCGTGATCGTCGCCGGCGAGCTGCTTACGAAGGCTGAGGAGCTCATAAACAAGAACGTCCACCCAACAGTCATAATAGACGGATACAGAAAGGCCGCTGACAAGGCGCTTGAGACGCTTGAGAAGATAGCTATCCCAGTCGACCCCGCTGATAGAGAGATGCTGAAAAAGATCGCGGTGACATCCATGGCGAGCAAGATAGTCTCAGAGTACAAGGAGCAGCTGGCAGAGATAGTCGTCGACGCCGTGCTGTACGTTGCACGGAAGGTAGGCGACGAGTACCGCGTAGACCTCGACGACATAATGGTTGAGAAGAAGCCTGGGGAGTCAATTACAGAGACGAAGCTGATCGAGGGCATAGTCCTCGACAAGGAAGTTGTTCATTCAGGGATGCCGAAGAGGATCGAGGAGGCCAAGATCGCGTTGCTCAACTGCCCACTGGAGGTGGAGAAGACACGCGAAGATCAATATTGAGTCCCCAGAGGAGATGGATGCCTTCCTCAGAGAAGAGGAGAACATGCTCAGGGAGATGGCTGAGAAGGTCGCGGCGGCTGGAGCGAACGTCCTGATCTGCCAGAAGGGCATAGATGATATGGCTCAGCACTTCCTAGCGAGGAAAGGCATCCTCGCCGTTCGACGGGCCAAGAAATCCGACATGGAGAAGCTCTCGAAGGCTACTGGCGGTAGGATAGTCACTAACATTGAGGATCTGAAGCCGGAGGATCTTGGTTATGCCAAGCTCGTAGAGGAGAGGAAGATCGGAGATG
>LUCF01000070.1 GCA_001593845.1 Candidatus Bathyarchaeota archaeon B63
TGAGACTTCCTTCTCCTCGACGAGGCGCCTAAATGCCTCCACAACCACCTTTGCGGATTCGCTGTCGATGTTCCCCGTGGGCTCATCTGCGAGTATGAGGGTGGGCTCATTGATGAGGGCACGTGCTATCGCGACCCTTTGCTGCTCGCCGCCGCTGAGCTCAGTGGGCTTCTTAAAGGCAAGATCATTAAGGCCGAACATCTCAAGGAGCCCCATGGCTCTTCTCCTCCGGATCTTAGGGTTAACCCCGGCGATCGACATGGAGAGCTCCACATTCTCAATGGCGGTTAAGAATGGTATCAGGTTGAAGAACTGGAAGACGAACCCCACCTTCTTGTTACGGTACTCCGCAAGCTCGTCGCTGCTGAGGTCAGAGAGGTCGGAGCCCTCAACTAATACTCTGCCCTCAGTCGGCTTGTCAAGCCCTCCGATGATGTGGAGCAGCGTCGACTTGCCGGATCCAGATGGCCCAACCACCGCTGCGAATTCCCCCCTGTAAAAGGTTAGGTCCAGCCCTTGGAGGGCGGGATACTTAACCCTTCCAACCCAGTATATCTTCGACAAGCCCTCCGTAACTACGAGCTCATCCATCCTTATCAACCTCTACTGGACGGGGTTTGATTGGGCGATTCACTCCCGCCCGTTCTATTCGAAGATGACGGAAGAACCGCCTCCTTCTCATACACATAATGGTATCCTTAATATCTGTCTTGAGGTCGAATTCAACCTATAAGTATTACTTTCAGCCTTCTCGGTTCTTACCTTATCTATATTAGCAAAGATGGGAGTATGGTTTGGATTGTAAATGTTGATGAAGAATTCTCCTCTAAAATGGAAGTCTATACAAAGAGATATATCATCTCGATCTTAAGTAGATAAACACAAGTTTCATGTGGGGGCCTTGGATTGGCGATTAATCGGTTTGAATGCGTCCTCTCAGCCATTCTCCACGAAGATCCCGAGGTGGTGCCCCAAATAATTGGGTTCACAACTGAGATGGCAAGGGCGAAGCTGATGCCCATCTTGGAGAGGCGAGCCGGGCGCGTCTTGAGGGGCGAATCTCATGGTCGGAGAAGCGGAAGAACAGAGGCGGCCAAGAGGCTCGAGAAGGCTCTGAGGTGGGCGGAGCTCCTCGACGTATTCATCATCAGCGCCGGTGGAGGAGGATTCAGAACCGTGAGGACCGCCAGGGGAGGGGGGATGTGGAGGACCGTGGAGTGGGAGACCGGTGCCGTCTGGAGGGTGGGGACTGTGAGGAACGTCTGGGCGAGGGAGTACATAAAGTATCCGGTGGAGTCTGAGGATGACCTTGATCGGCTTGAGCTCCCAGACCCTGACGATGCTGAGAGATACGAGGGGGTTGAGGAGGCGATCAAGTACATAAGAGAGAGGGGGTTCTTCCCATCCTGCTCCATAAACGGCTTCTTCTCAGGGGTCTGGTACTTCATCCGCGGGCCGCTTCACAAGATACTCAGGGACATCTATGCTAAGAGGAGCTTTTTCGCCGAGCTTATACGCAGAGTGGGCGAGTTCAACCTGAAGGCTGAGAAGAACCTCCTCGAGAGGGGGGCGATGATGATAGGGTGGGTGGATGACCTCGGCTATAATAAGGGCCCATTCATGAGCCCTAAGCTCTATGAGGAGCTGATCCTCCCGTGGCACAAGAGGGCAATAGATCTCGCTCACAAGTATGGGGCATTCGTGAACATGCATAGCCACGGAAACATAAATGCGATTCTACCCTTCCTCGTCAACGCTGGGCTCGATGTCCTTAACCCGATAGGCCCCTCGGACAACATGGACCTCGCCGAGATAAAGGAGAAGTACGGCGATGACCTCTGCCTTCAAGGAGGCCTCAGCAAGCATATAGGCTTCATGACCTTGGATGAACTAAAGAGTCACCTCGTCGACGTGATAGGTAAGGGAAGCCCCGGCGGGGGCTTCATTCTGAGCTCAGAGGGGGAGCTGCCATACGAGATGAAGCCCGTGAACTTCAGGTTATTCGTTGAGCTAAGCCGGAAGTACAGGAGGAACCCAACCCGCCTCTCAGCCTTATTAAGATGAGAGCCAAAACCCTTCGAGGCGATTAAGCTCCGATCCCTGCGCCTCCGTAATGAGAAGTCCCTCGGCATCCTCGAAGCTTCAGCTTCTTCTCCAACGCCCTTTCTGCCGACTTCGTGACGAAGCCTTCCATACAAAATTAGTCGCGGCATCATGCCGGAGAAAAAATTTTTTCTTTCATGATCATTTGTTTTCAGCTTCCTTTCTACCTTCAGGGCCTTTTTCTCAATCATCAAGTGGCCCGAAATGTCTCAAAATGTCCCAAAGTGTCTCTTTTTGTCTCCCTTCATAGTCAAGTGGGCTTCATGGAGAAGAAAAATTCGGGGTTACGATCCTGCTCTCCGCAGAGCCTCCAAAGCAGCCTCGAGGATTGTTCCCGAGATTCTCCTTTCCTCCCTTTCGTGATCATCCTCCATCCCCATATGACATGCCTCTTGACTCTTGCATTAATCTCATTTAGAGTTTTCCCCACCCTCCAGCGGGTCTCTTTGCATGTTTGCGGATCGCCCTTTAGGGCGTAAGGGCTATGCCTGCCCGAAGAGGCTGTAAGGAAAAAGGGATGACAGTCCTCTCTGCACGTCCCTATTCAACCCCAACGCTTATATGCACATTAATAAAGCTAAGAGAGAGTGAAGGTGACGGAGAATGTCGGAGAGCAACTCTGTGCTGATTGGTCGTAAGCCTGTGATGAATTATGTCTTGGCCTGCATTACGCTGTTCCACAGCGGAGCTAAGGAAAGGCGAGGGGAAGGGCAATAAGCAGAGCGGTAGACGTAGCGGAGATCCTCAGAAAGAGGTTCATGCCTGAACTTAAGATCAAAGAGATAGCCATAGGGACAGAGCAGGTTCAATCGAAGGACGAGGGAGAGGGCTCAGTTCCAAGAAACCTAAGCACGATCGAGATAACGCTGACCCAGTAGCTCCCGGAGACGCAAGTTCCAACCAAAGGGGTTCCCTTTCGGGCCCACAAGGTCCGCATGAGTAGGGTATACTAAGAAGAGACGTTGAATCTGTATGCCTGGGGCCCGGCGGGGATGAAGTGGGAGTGGTGAGTTAGCTCATCAACTAAGGCTGGGATTCTCGCCTACCATTCCCCGGATGCCCATTTAGATGTAGATAACGTGTCTTTCTCTTGCTCCTCTACGGGCTCTCCTAGCGGCTTCCAGGCCCTTCTCCGCCCCCTTCTTCGTTATCTCCAGGTCGTACTCTATGAATAAGCGTGTGAACTCAGCGATCTTCTTGTTCATCTCGCTGAGCTCCTCCTGAGTGAACCTGGTCATTATATCCGGGTTATTGATCCACTGCATCCACCCTAGGATGCTTCTCTGAAGAGCCCCAAGCATGAAGCGGATGGACCTGACGTACTCAAGCCTGTCTTTGTCCTCAGCCCTCTCGAGATCCTTTATCCTCTCGATGATCCTCTGGCAGCTTTGAATCCATTCCGAACTCAACGATCGGATCCTCCTTTCATGGATATTAGGGACTCGACCTCTAATAAACGCTTTGAGGCGTCGGGCCCCAGCCACGGGATGAGGGCTCTAAATGTCGAGTATGAACTTGACCGTCACCCTCCCAGGCGACTCGTTTATCTCCATGCGGTGGTATGTAACGGCCTTAACGCCTACCTTCTGTATGTGCTTCGACTCGTCGAATTCCTCGCCGTATATTCGGGCCTTAAGCCTATAGCCGAGGCCCGTCTTGATGATCTCGTCGATCTTGAACTTTGAGTACAGCCTATTATTCAGTTCGAATCGGACGAGTATCTCCTCAAGCCAGCTGTAGAGGAGCGCATGCTTGTCCTCGGCCTCAACCTCAACGGACTCCTCGGCCTTCGGTTCAACATCATCTATGTTCGTCATCGTCTCGAATAATGCTGATGCGGCGTTCTCAAAGGCCTCAGCTAGGTCGCGGCCATAAGCCTCCACGTAGATGTCCGCTGTATGCTCAAGGTACTTGAATCCCCTCTTAACCGGCAATCACGATGCGCCTCCAGATCATGACTTGGAAAATGATGATGTGGAACTCCCCTGACGGCTCAGGCGCCTCCATCCCTGCAGGCCTCCTCATAGACCTTGATCGTTCTCTCCGCAGCTGCATCCCAACTGTAGGACTCCTGAACCTTCCTCTTCGCGTTCTGAGCGAGCCATCTCGAGTATCCCGGGTCTGAGAGGACCCTGCAGATCCCCCAAGCAATCGACTCGAGGTTCCTCGCGTAGACGAGAACCCCAGTCTTGTCATGCTCGATTATCTCAGATAAGCCGCCGACATTAGCCGCCACAACCGGGACGCCCGCGGCCATCCCCTCCAGCGCAACTATCCCGAAGGGCTCATAGACTGAGGGGACCACGAGGACATCAACGCTCATCGTCAGCTCAGTCAGATCAGAATCTGAGATGAAGCCGAGGAAGATAACCCTGTCCCCATAGCCTGTTGCCCTAGCCATCCCCTCCAGGTAATCCTTAGACCAGCCATCGCCGACTATGACGAACTTGACGTTCCTGATCCGCTGGAGAACAAGGGGGACAGCCCTGACGAGGTACTCTACGCCCTTCTGTGGAACGAGCCTCCCGACGAATAGGACGACCTTCTCATGGGGTTCTATCCCATAACGCCTCCTCACTTCATCCCTGTCTATGTTCCTCTGGTACTTAGATGGGTCCACAGCATTCGGGATCACCGTTATCTTCTCCGGGGGGAGATGGAAGTGCCGTTCAAGCTCCCACCTCATCGAGCTGCTGCATGAGATGATCTTCTTAGCCTCATAAGTCATCCACCACTCCAGACCGTCGATCAGGAGCGAGTTGGGGTTACGGAGGCCCTGAGCGCGGCCCATCTCTATGCTGTGAACCGTTGAGACGAGGGGCTTATTCATGTAGTACTTGGCCGCTATGCCCACCGGCGCGGTCAGCCAATCATGTATGTGGATGACATCGAATTCATAATTCCTACTCAGGTTTGCTACGAGCTTCTCCATGAAGTGATTAAAAATGAAGGTCCAGATGATGAAGTCTGGGTGGCCGATCTCTATCCTGACCCGGTGAACCTTCACGCCGTCCATCTCCTCGAATTCCGGAGCCCCTGGAAACTCAAGCGTCACGACATGCACGTCAAGGTTCTTCCGGGCCAGAGCCCTAGATAGGCCGAAGCAGTGACGGGCTATCCCACCCACTATCCTGGGAGGAAACTCCCAAGTTAACATGCAGATCCTCATCATGACCCAGCCGACTTATCCCACATTAAAGTTAATGCTGGTTTATTTTATTTACATGTTGCCTGACCGAGAATGGACCAAACAATGGAAAATAGGCAAGGAGCCTCCTACCCAACCACTTCTCTGTAGACCCGGATGGTGTTCTCCGCAACCCTCTCCCAAGTGAAGAGGCCCAGAACCCTCCTCCGGGCGTTCTCCCCGCACCTCCTCCGGAGATCCTCATCCTCCAGCAACAGGATGACGAACTTGGCTATGTCGCATGGATCGTAGGGGTTTATGTGGAACCCGCATTGATGCGGGCCGCTGGGGACTACCTGCTCCCTCAGGCCGCTTATGTTTCTAGCCCCCACGACGACGGGCTTCCCCATGCTCATCGCCTCGGTGCAGACTATCCCGAAGGGCTCATACTTGGATGGGAAGACGCAGACGTCAGCCGCCGCATAGAACTTTATCTTCTCCCACTCAGGTAGGAACTTGTGTATGAGGATGACTTTATCCTCGATCCTCAGCCTTGAAGCCTCATACTTCAGGAGCTCCTGTTGGTCGCCGACCCCCACGATCACGAGCTTCGCCTCTGGTACGCTGCGTAGGATGTCAGGCATCGATTGGACGAGGACATCGGCCCCCTTAACCCAGCTCAGCCTGCCGATGAAGAGTATCATAAGCTCATCAGGGGAGACGCCGAGTTTCTCCCTAAGGCTTAGCCTCTCCTCCTCGGAGACCCTCTCAGGCGAGTACTTCTCGGCGTCTATCCCGTTATAGACGACCCTGATCTTCTTCTCCTCGTAGCCTAGACGGACGAGATGGTCCCTCATTGCGTAGCTGACAGTCACGATTCTCTCAGCATGCTCAGCAGTCAGCCTCTCCAGCCTCTTAATCGTCTCAGAGCCATCCCCAGACCTGCCCTGCTCGGTGCTGTGCATATGAAAGACGAGGGGCTTATTCAATCCCCTGCTTGAGAGAAGCCCGCCTACGCTTCCAAGCCAGTCATGCGAGACTATCAGGTCCACGCTTCTCTTCTCGCTTCTCACCAGATAGTTCACGAGCTTACTTGCTGAGAGCACATTGTAAAGGAAGATGTCGCCGAAGTACTTCTGGCTGCCCTTGGACCATCGGCGCACCTCCTCCGGGATGAACATGGGAAGGAGGAGGCTGAGGCTCATGTTCTCCACGATCGGCCTGTGAACCTCGACGCCTCCATAAACATCCCGGGTCGGTGAGTCCTTGATGTGCATAGAGAAGACTGTGACGTCGTGGCCCATCTTCACCAATTCCCTCGTCACGTACTCCGCGTATGTCCCAAGCCCACCGACGATGTACGGTGGAAACTCATAGACGAAGAAGACTATCTCCATCTCAGAACCCCCTTTCACCAAGCCCTTTAGCTGAGACTTTCCGAAACCTCGTTTTTAGTCTTTCCCCAGCCTCGTCGATAAAACCGTGTCAGAGCATCATCAGAAAATCAGTTCTCAGGGGCACTTATGAGGCTTAAGATCTCCCTCTCGTATGGAGGCCTGTGGAGAAGAATGTCCTCGACGTAGGCTCTCATGGGCTCAGCTACGCTCCAGGCCTGAGATATGCATCCCCCGGGGAGATGGGGAGGGTCGCCGTCGAAGACCTCACTTATGGTCCCAAGCCCTGATCTCCCAATCTCATCATAAAAGAGGGGCTGGAGGAACCTCTCGAAGGCGAACCTTCTCCAGTAAGCCCCATGATCCCTAGCCTTCAGAAAGGCTGTTACGAAGGGCCCTGTCAGCCAAGCCCAGACGGTTCCGTTGTGGTAGGCGGAGTCGCGGTGAGCGAAGTCCCCCATGTACCTTCCGATGTACCTAGGATCATCTGGGGATAGGGTTCTCAGGCCGTAAATCGCCCAGAGCCTCCTCCAGACGACATCAATTACCCTCTTCCTTCTAGAACCTTCTAGGAGGCAGAAGTCCAGTGACGCGGCGATTATCTGGTTCGGCCTCAACGATGGGTCGCCCACATCCCCATCTACGACATCGTAGAGGTAGCCGCCCTCATGATGCCAGAACTTCTCGTTGAAGCTCTTCTTCACCTTCTCAGCGATTACACGGTACTCCTCAGCCCGTCCCTCCTCTCCAAGCCTCATTGAGAGGGCCTCCATGAACCTTAATGCATTGTACCATAGGGCCTGGACCTCCACCGCCTTGCCCTCACGGGGGGTGACGGGGCTCCCATCCACAGAGGCGTCCATCCACGTCAACCTCGGACCGTGAAGGATCAAGCCATCATCATCCATTCTTATGCCGTACAGGGTCCCGTGGATGTACCCGCTTATGATCTCCTGAAGGGGATCCCAGAGCATCTTGAAGATGAATTCGAAGTTCCCCGTGTACTTCAGGTACTGGAGAGCAGCATTGAAGAGCCACAGGGATGAGTCCACGGAGTCATAGGTCGGCTCACCCGCTCCGCCATCGGGAAACCGGCTGGGCACCAGGCCTTCCTTGCAGTGAGATGCGAAGCTGAGGAGTATCCTCTCCGCGTCCCCGAATCTTCCAGTCACGAGGGTTAGTCCGGGAAGGGAGATGAGGGAGTCCCTTCCCCACTCCCCGAACCAATGGTAGCCGGCGATCACGGATCTCCCCCTAGACTGGCCCCCTGAGACGATGAATTTGTCAGCCGCTAGAATCAGCCAGCTCAGCCAGTCCGCCTCCGCCTCAGCCCTTCTCTGGTAAAATCTCTTCAGCAGACCCCTCAGACGCCTGATCTCCGCCGTGTATAGCCTCTCAATC
>LUCF01000071.1 GCA_001593845.1 Candidatus Bathyarchaeota archaeon B63
AACTGCCCATTGAGGACGGCCGGGTTCTTCCCGACCCCGAAGGGGACATCGTGAAGGTCTGCGTTGTGGAGAGGCACCGGGGAACTGGGAGGATTGGCAAAGGCTTCGTTAAGGGCTTCGGCCTGAGGGAGGGCGCCCTAGCATCAACCGTCGCTCATGACTCCCATAACATAATCGTCATCGGCGTGGGTGACGATGAGATCTGGAGGGCCGTTGAGAGGCTGAGGGAGATGGGCGGAGGCCTCGTCGCCGTGAGCGGGGATGGTATTGAAGGTGAGCTTCCACTCCCAATTGCTGGTTTGATGTCTGATAGGGACGTCGGATTCGTGGCTGACGCGATGGAGAGGCTGAATAGATCGGCTGAGAGGCTTGGATGCCGCTTGAAGAGTCCCTTTATGGCGTTGTCATTCCTCGCCCTACCAGTGATACCGAGGCTCAAGATAACGGATCTAGGCCTCGTCGACGTGGAGAGGATGGAGATCGTCGACCTATTCGTTTAATAGGCATCCGGTTAGGACGCTGTTCGATGATGTCTAATGTGCATGAGAGCTTGAATACCAGCGTATCCGTGAAGAAGAGCCCTCTGGTATTCGTAGGTTTTTTCAATCGGGGATGATATAATTATCTGGGGGAGAAAGGAGATTGGACGGGGCCGTAAAGATAATCGAGAGGGGAGAAGTCCAGGAGGGGCTAAAGATGATCTGCGGCCTCCCGGATGTGGGGCTCGTGGGAGCAATCGCCGCTTCGCATATTATCTCTAAGCTAAGACTCGCCGAGGTGGCGTATGTGAGGTCTCCGCTGCTGCCGCCGGTGATAATGCTTGAGGGGGGCCTCCCAAGGTCGCCGATAAGGATCTTCGGGAACAGCGAGGTGCTTGTGCTGAGCTCAGAGATAGCGGTTCCCTCAGCCTCGGTTCATCAGATCATAGAATCCATCATGGACTGGGTATCCAGCAAGAAGGCGGAGATGGTCTTCACGCTCGGAGGGCTGCCGATTCCCAACCGCCATGAGATAGAGAAGCCGAGGGTCTTCGGCGCTGCCTCGGATGATTCCCTCCTCAAGATGCTCAGCGAGGGGAAGATCGAGGTTATCCAACGGGGATTCCTCGTCGGGCCTCAAGCCCTCATCCTGAGCTACTCCGCGGAGATGGGGCTCCCAGCCCTAGCCCTGCTGGCTGAGTCCTTCTATAATTATCCCGACCCAGAGGCAGCCTCGGTTGTTATACAAACCCTCAAACAGATGATAGATATAGACGTAGATGTCTCTGAGCTCATAGAGAAGGGCGAAGAGGTCCGTCTGGCAATGAGGGACATGATGAGGAGAACCCAGGCTGAGCTCGCCAGGATGAAGAAGTCGCACGAGTACGATATTCCCGGCTACTACATAAAGTAGGGGATGACCATGTCGAGGAGGAGAAGGTCGATCTTCGATATCATGAGGGAACGGATGGATGAGCTCGAGGAGATAGCTGAGGAGATGTTCGAGAGGCTATTGGAGAGGCCGAGCTGGGACATAACCACACAGTCGCTTGAGCCCCTATGCGACGTCTTCGTGAGATCGGACAGGGTGATCGTGACCGCGGACCTCCCGAAGGTCGACCCGAGAAGCATAAGGGTCCGAGGGATCTCTGATGACCTGATCGAGATAACAGCTAAGATGAGGGTCAAGGTCAACTTCGAGGATTGGGGGGTTACACATCGCAGAGGGGAGTTCTCATGCTTCAGCTGCAGGGTGCCGCTCCCAGTTCCCGTTGACATGAGCGGGGCGGAGGCGAGGTTCAGGAGGGGAATCTTGGAGATCTCGCTTCCGAGGAAGAAGGGGTACGAGATAAAGGTGGAGTAGCTGAGAAGGCTAGGGTCTCCGGGGCTTCGTAATTCAGCTCGAAAAATGGATAAAGAATCCTTAAAGGTTTTTATAGCCCGCTGCGGCTCATTATTGATGGGGGAACCGTCTTTGCCTGAGGAGGATTGGTGGTCAAGCTGGTTTAGGAGGAGAAGATGGCCGTTCTTCGGGAGGGGAATCTTCGAGGACATAGACGAGATGTTTAGGGAGATGGAGGAGATCATGCGGAGGGAGTTCGAGGATATCTCCAGAAGAACCCCAAGCGACCTGATAAGGGAGAGGAAGCTGCCGGATGGGTCGAGGGTGCGCGAGTGGGGCCCATTTGTTTACGGTTACAGCATAACGATTGGGCCGGATGGGAAGCCGCATATCAGAGAGTTCGGGAACATAAAGCCTGGAGGCGGGCCTGGTAGGCCCAGAATCGACATTAGAGAGGAGAGGGAGCCGCTGGTGGATGTCATGGAGTCCGATGGGGAGGTCAAGGTGATCGCGGAGCTGCCGGGCGTGGAGAAGAAGGACATAAAGCTCCATGGAACGGAGACCACCCTGACGATCTCCGTTGATACGCCTCAGCGGAAATACTATAAGGAAGTGGAGCTGCCTGTTGAGGTTGACCCGAAGGGGGCGAGGTCCTCATATAAGAACGGCGTTCTAGAGGTGACCCTGCCGAAGAAGGAGGAGAAGCCTAAGGGCGAGCCGATAAAGATCGAGTGAACCCATCCTCTTTTCCCCTTTTTATGTCCGGTGAGATCCTGTTTACGGCTGTCTTTAAATCTTCCTGTTTAGGTCTTCTGGTTCAAAAATAATTGAACAAGTTAAAGTTTATATCTTATTTGTTGAATTATCCTTTATAAGTTCAGCATCACCGCATCTCGCAGCGTAATTGAAGACCACAGAAGATGACGTTAACGAGTAAGACCATGAGAGGTGACCGCGAATGCTCAGTTCCGCAAGCCTCATCTATATCGGAATCTATATACTCACGTTGCTGCTCGCCTCCACCGAGGTTACGGCTCTCTCCGTAGCAGCCTTGATAGGCGCCTCGCTGTCGACGTTCTTTGGGCTTGTCACGGGCCTCTTCATGCCTGACGAAGTCGTGGAATTCGTGGATTTCAGGGTTATCCTCCTCCTCGTCGGGGTGATGATAACCTTCGAGGTGGTGGAGAAGAGCGGCCTCTTCCGCATCATCGCGCTCTACGCGATAAAGTACTCGAAGGGGGACCCGAGGATACTCTTCTTCTCCATCTGCTTCGTCTCGGCCGCCGTCTCCCTCCTGCTAAGCGACGTCACGGCTATATTGCTGATGGCGGCCGCAGCGGGTACGATAGCCAGAATAATGGATTATGACCCTGTGCCATACTTCGTCTCAGCGGCGATAATGATAAACCTCGGGGGGACGAGCACGCTTATAGGCTCGACGAGCAACATGATCATAGGTGTGGCATCCGGGCTTGGCTTCGTGGAGTTCCTGAATTACCTAGCGATGTGCGAGATAGCTTTATGGATACTGACCTCGCTTACGCTCTATCTTCTTTATCGGCCGAGGCTTGGGGAGAAGAAGCCCCCGCCAACCTATGACCCTTGGGGGGAGATCCAAGACAAGAGAACCATATATAAGGCCAGCTTCATCATAGTCTTCTTCCTGCTGCTGTTCCTGCTGTATGAGCATTGGAACGTCGGGCCTGAGATAATCGCCTTTCTATCCGCGGTACTTGCCCTCCTCGTCGTCGATGTGGATGCAGGGACTATCTTCCGCCAGATAGATTGGGAGACAATATTTTTTATAGGTGGATTCTTTATTATTATTGGGGGGTTAGATAAAGCGGGGGTTCTCGCATATTTCTCTAAGGCGGTGCTGAACTTGGCTCATGGGGACGAGTTTCTGGCCGCCCTCTTAACCCTTTGGTCAAGCGCCCTTCTAAGTGTCTTTGTGAGTAACATAGGCGTTGCTCTGACTTATACGCCCATAATAGGGATGATGGGCGGCCTGGGCTTGAACATGAACTTCCTCTGGTCCGCTCTTGTTCTAGGAACAAACCTTGGAGGAGCAGCCACGCCGGTCAGCGGGGCAGTCTGCGTCTTAACGATGGGAGCGTTGAAGGAAGAGAACGTTAACCTGAGCTTCATAGACTTCTCGAAGGCCGGGGCCCTCACAACCATCGTCCAGCTCCTCTTCGCCTCATTCTACTTGATCCTCATGTTCGGCATGTGAGGGGGATGAGATGACAGACCTAAAGGAGAGGATCTTGAAGCGGAAGAAGCAGTCGATGGAGAGGTATAGGGAGGAGAGGGACGCCTTCGAGAAAGTGATGGGAACCCCGAAGATAAACGTCAGCGTAGAGCTCCCCAAGGGCTACGAGGCGCAGAGGGAGGAGTTCTTGGAGCTGGAGAGGGAAGAGGGCTTCCTTAAGGATGCCGATAAGGCGCTCGGCAGACTCGTGAAGAAGCACCTGAAGAAGGCTAAGGAGCAGGCGGAGAAGGAGGAGAGCCGAAAGGCTGAAGAGATGGGCTGAGAGCCCCGATTCCCCCGATGATTCTTTAAGGTTCTCCTACTGCTTCTCTCGCTTCTCTCCGCGGCCGTCTCATGCTATTAATTCTTGTATCCCCCGGAGTATGTACTCAACCGCTATTGCCGCTATCAGAAGAGCCATGACCCTCGCGATGACTAAGGAGCCAGACCTCCCAAGCAGCCTATGAATCGGATCTATGAACCTCAACGTGACCCAGACTATGAGGAAGACCACGAGGACCGAGATAACCGTTACCGGGACGCTGAACATCTCTATGTTCAGGATCGTAGTCGTTATCGCCCCTGGGCCCACCAGCAGCGGGATTGCTATCGGCACTATCCCAATAGACTCCGGAGCCATCTCACTCTCCTCCCATCTGCCAGTGATTAGGATCTTGACCGATATCAGGAGGAGGAGTATGCCGCCGGCTATCATGAAGCCCTGGAGGGATATCCCGAAGAGCATGAATATCTGCCGGCCGACGAGGGCGAAGGAGAGGAGAAGGATCACCCCGGTGATTGTGGCCGTCCGGAAGGTCCTTCTCCTCCTCTCCTTGGGCATTTCCCTTGTGAGGCTGATGAAGATGGGGATGTTCCCCAGGGGGTCAACGACTATGAAGAGTGAGATAACAGCCCTAACCAGCGCCGGGACCGCATCGACAAAAATCTCCTCCATGAGTGATTATTTAGCTAAACTCAAACATAAACATAGATCCGCAGAAAAGGGAAGAATCAGAAATCATACGGAGAATTTGGGATTTTGGATTTACGTCGTTGTATCCCCCTCACGAGCATTTATTAAATTTGTTGATGATAAACGGCATGTATACATATTTTTTATTAATTCAACATTGAGATATTAATAATCATGCCG
>LUCF01000072.1 GCA_001593845.1 Candidatus Bathyarchaeota archaeon B63
CTGAAGGTTCTTCTTAGGGTTGGAGGGGATAAATTGAGCCGGAACTTTCTCATGCGGATAGGATTCGACAAGCGTCTAAGCGGGGATGGCTCTCAGGCTTTCCGGATCTCCTCCAGAACTACCCTTGCGAGTTGAATCTTCTCCTCGATACTTTTCATGATCGTGTTCGTCAACCTCACCCTGATTTTCAGATTCTCGATCCTCGTCTTCTCTTCGGAATCAACATTATCCAGAATGAAGACATCGAGAAAATCCTTATATAGACTGGCTACAGAGTAGGCGGAGACCTCTAACCCCACCCCCCTCATCAGCCTATCCGCGGGTCCCTTGATTGGAGCCCCACGGACTATCGGGGTGATTGCCACCTTCACGGCCTCCGTGCGTCTAAGCGCCTCCCTCACCCCCTCCACGGAGAGAATAGTCCCTATGCTCACAATCGGGTTGCTTGGGCAGATGATCACCCCCTCAGCGCTCAAGATCGAATCGATGACTCCGGGGGCCGGCTCCGCCTCCCCCGCACCGACGAAGTCTACGCCAAGCACCTCATCCCTAGCCCCCCTCTTCACCAGGTATTCTTGAAAGTGGATCTTCCCCTCCCTTGTTATGATCCTCGTCTCAAACCTGTCATCAGTCATAGGTAAGATTCTAACTCTGAGGCCTAATGCTCGACAAATCTCAGATGTTGCCTCTGACAATTTCAGTCCCCGCCTGAGAAGACACGTCCTATGTATATGGGTCGCTAGATCCCTATCGCCTAAATTAAACCAGACCTCATATCCATACCTTCCCAGCATCTCGAGGCAGTGGAAAGTGTCTCCTCTGACTCCCCACCCCTTCTCCTTATCGATGATGCCGGCTAGGGTGTAAGTGATTATATCTAAGTCAGGCGATATGTGTAGGCCATAGAGCTCTATGTCATCGCCTGTATTGACGATCACCGTTATATCTTCCTCGTCAACCAGCCTCACCAGGCCCTCCAGAAACCTAGCAGCGCCGACTCCCCCCGCCAAAGCCGTGATCAAACACTCCACCCCAACCATTCATGTACACGAGTATAGGCTTTCTTCCCGGGGGCTTAGGCCTCTCAGCAGGGTATCCCATCGTAACAAGCGCTTGAGGCTCAACATCGCCGGGTATGCCCAAGACCTCCCTTACGACATCTTGACAGAAGAGCGGGGCGCAGAGCCAGCAGGCGCCTAACCCTTCTGAATATGCCGAGAGGAGCATGTTCTGAATCGCTGCTGCAAGGCTCTGAGCGGCCATGATACGCTCACATTCTTGTCTCCGCCTGTCCGGATACCTACTCATGCCCTCCATGGTGATGCAGCAGACTATGAGTACAGGTGCACTCTCAAGCCGCTCCACAGACGCTGCGGCTAGACTCTCGCGGATCCCAGGTGGAACCCCATCCCTCTCCATATCCCTGACCCATTCATCCGCCATGGCCCTCGCCAGTTCACTCTTCAGATGCCTCTCCGTTACGATTATGAATCTCCAGGGCTGAGCGTTATGAGCCGAAGGGGCCCACCGAGCCGCCTCTAAGATCCGTGCAATGATATCCCTCGGGACTTCCCTACGCGAATACTTCCTGATGCTCCTTCTATTCCTAATCAACTCGAGAGTTCTGATAGACATTGGATCGCTCCGGATACTAATTCTGGTTTAAGCCTCATAACTCGTTCGGTCTCCTCTCTACCCACCACCTGAACATGCCTTCCTTGCTCACACCCGATTAGCCGAGAGCGCTTCTCCCCTCTAAGAACCCTCAGCGATGAGTTTAAGCCGCAGTTCCTCAATACCCGCACTATAGGAGATGTATCGAACACCGGGAATAAGCCCCCTGTATATACAATTCTAGGAAGAGGCGAGTGGTGAGGAAGGTCTTCAACATCCTAATCAGCCCGGACATCTGGAAGGCCAGCCAAAAAAATAGCCTGAATGTCAGCCGGATCTGCGAACAAGCCTTAATTTTAAGCCCAAATTCAAGAACGACCTTAAATTTTTGGCGGGCCCGCTGGGATTTGAACCCAGGATCTCCGGCTTTCCCCCTCTTGACAATTAGAGGGCCGACGCGCTGTCCAGACTACGCCTCCCGAACAGGCCACCTTATGCCTTGTTTCACGGGCCCTTCTTCTGGGGCTTCAGCGGGCCGGCTAATTAATTATCACTTCGGCGATTTAAATCTTGACGCTGATTCCCCTTCATCCCTCTCGTTCAGCCTCTCTTCTTATCTGCGGAAAGGCCTGCCAGATCATCTTCGCGGTTGGCAGGGCTATCAGCGCCCCTATCGTCATCTGCCCGATGTTCACTGGTATCTCAGCCACGGCGATTACTTGGATGTTGAAGAGCCACCCTATGATGAACATCTGATATGTGAAGTACCCGAGGACCATCGTGAGGCCGCCGACTATGATGGAGAAGACCGTCCATCCAAACTGAGGGTCGGTCGAGAATCCGACGAGGGATATGAGGGCCGCGGCTAACGCGCCGAGGATTATCCATAATTCCCAGGGTAGGCTGAGCGTGAATGTCGTGAAGCCCAGCGTGAGCTCGATCTCCCCGCTGTAGTAGGATGAGCCTACAGCGGCTAGGAGGAAGCCGATGAGTACTCCTAGAAGAACTGTGAATGTCTTCCATTGTATTCTCGACCGGAGCCTCGGGTTATGCCTGACTAGGAAGCCGACGACGAAGCCCTCGCATGCCTTGATCACCAATGTTGCGGGTGCATAGTGCGGATACCCGAGGATCAGGTCGGCGAGCATTGAGCCTACTCCCCCGGAGAAGGCGCCTACGTATGGGCCGAAGAGGAGGGCTGAGAGGAAGACCATCGATTCTCCGATGTTGAAGAAACCCTCTGTTGATGGGACATACACGGAGAAGATTATCGTTGCGATGCATACGAAGGCTGTGAAGATCGTCGTAGCGGCGACCGTTAGGGGGGATGCTGTTTTCCTTCGGGTCATGTTCCTTCACTGATATAGTATAGTTATAACTTAACTATGTGTTTAAGGATAAAAAGCTTTACTGGAACCAGCCGCCGCCGGGCTGGGAAAGACCCTCGAGATGCGGGTTCTAACGGGTCAGAGGAGCATCTTAACCTCATCTATAGCCTTTAAGACCCTCCTTCCCCTGTTTGTCAGCTTGAAGTATTTCTTGTCCTTCCTGACGTAGGAGACGAGGAGCCCGCGGGCCAAGAGCTCATTTAGGTGCTGATAGATCGCTGGCCGAGTCATCATCTTCCCAAGATCCTTCCATATCTCATACCCGTACCTGTCCCTGCTGGATAATAGGCGGAGTATCTTCTCCTTCGTGCTGAACTCAGCCCCAAGCATCGCCGATTTCCTCCTCTTAGATAGGGCCTGGAGGACATCGGTTGACTTTAATCCGCTTCCAGTTATGAGGCAGACGACGGATTCGTCCCTATCGATGATTGATCCCTCGGCTGCCCTCCTCAGCGCTGCTATCGTCCCAGCGCTAGCCGGCTCAGCGAAGATCCCCTCAAGCCTAGCTATGCTCTGCTCAGCGGCAAGTATCTCCTGGTCAGATACTGATAACGCCTGGCCCCCCGAGCTCCTTATGGCGTCCAACGCGAGCTCCTTCTGCCGCGGATTCGTAACGAGTATCCCCACGGCGTGGGTGAAGGGCCTCCCCAAATCCACGTCAGTCTTAAGATAGGCATTCACGATGGGGGAGCAGCCTTCAGATTGGACGCCTAGGATCTTAGGCAGACTATCAGTTATGCCTAGCTCATGAAGCTCCCTAAACCCCTTCCATATCGAGTATGCTGTTCCACCGCTCCCCATGGAGATTATGAACCAGTCTGGGACGCCGAACTGCTCGGCGACCTCGAAGGCTATCGTCTTCTGCGCCTCTATTACGAGGGGGTTCAGCTCAGGGGTGGCCTGATACCATCCGGTCTCCTCTGCGAGGGCCTTCACCATCTCGATCGAGTCATCAACCGTCTCGCCGTGCTCCTCTATTATGGCGTCGTAGACGAGCATCTGGGCCAGCTTCCCCATATCGACTCTCCTCGGGATTATCACGTGACAGGCGATTCCGTACTTCGCGCAGTACGCGGCTAGCGAGGCGCCCATATTCCCGTTCGTAGCGCATACCGCCGTCTTCGCTCCGAAGTCCATCATGTTTGAGACGATCAGCGCTGCGCCCCTATCCCTGAAGGAGTTCGTTGGGTTCCGAGTCTCATCCTTCAAATACAGCGTGGAGAACCCGAAATCACGGCCCAGCCTCTCCGCACTATAGAGCGGGGTCCCGCCTTCCCTCATCGTGGCTACGTTTCTCACCTCTGGAAGGAGGGGCCTATACCTCCAGAATGAGAGTTTGCCTTTGAACTTCACGGTTCCGATCTTGTCCACATCAAGAGTGTACTCAAGCGGGCCGCCGCACCTTGGACAACTCGATCTAGGCGGGTAAGAGTCGGATTCCCCTCCGCACTTGATGCATCGGAGACCGCTCGGCAAGGCTCGGCCCTCAGTGATTAAGATGGCTTCACGTGTATTTTAATGTGAAGGGGATGCCTGGGATCTGCTTGAGCTGGGCATGTACTCTATATGTGTCCTTAAGGGGTTCAAGATCAAGCTTGGATCCTTTAGGGGGTCGACTAGGAGAGGAGGGCAGCCGCAAAAGCAGTGAAAGGGTGTGCAAGCGGATAACTATGGGTCTATGCAGATCGATGTACATCCGAGAATCTTTGGGGGGACGGTGAATCCGCGGAATTCTGAGGAGAGATAAGCTTGGCTCTTAGGGGATAGGCTCAAGGTCATTTTTAGCCAGAGCCTCTGGGCTTTATGGAAACCTTTAAACGTGAATAATGCTCGATCTTGGTTTAGGCAGCCTCTGGAGCATGCTGGTTTGGGTGAGGTTGATTTCCACCTGGAATGCATAGACTGCGGAGCGGAGTACCAAGCAGACCAGGTGATCTATAGTTGCAGGAGGTGCGGCGGCCTCCTCTCAGTCGAGTATGACCTTTCCAGAGTAGAGGCGAACCTCGATGAGTCTTGGAGGGGAAGAGCCCTCTCGGTGTGGAGGTACAGGGAGCTTCTTCCAATCCGGGAGGATGAGAAGATCGTCAGCCTAGGGGAGGGCGGGACATCCCTAAACAGGTGTTTGAGGCTCTCCGAGGATCTCGGCTTGAAGGATCTGTATGTAAAGAATGAGGGTGAGAACCCAACTGGCTCCTTCAAGGACAGGGGCATGACGGTCGGCGTTACGAAGGCCTTAGAGCTGGAAATGGGTAGGGTGGCATGCGCCTCGACGGGGAACACCTCAGCCTCCCTAGCGGCCTACGCGGCTAGAGCCGGGCTTGAATGCATAGTCTTGGTTCCCTCAGGCAAGGTTGCGTATGGGAAGCTGACCCAAGCCATGATTCATGGGGCAAAGGTAATCCAGATAAGGGGAAACTTCGATGATGCGTTGGGGATTATAACGAAGATCTGCAGCTCCCATCCGATATATCTGCTGAACTCCCTGAATCCCTTCCGCCTTGAGGGACAGAAGACCGTTGCCTTAGAGATACGTGATCAGCTCGGCGGGGGAGTCCCGGACAAGATTGTGGTTCCAGTCGGGAACGCTGGTAACATAAGCGCGATATGGAAGGCCTTTAGGGAGCTCCGCGAGCTAGGCCTCATAGAAGATACGCCTCAGATGATCGGCGTCCAAGCTGAGGGGGCGGCTCCCATCGCAGACTCTTTGAGAAGGGGGCTGAGTAAAGTCGAATTCGTCGAGGAGCCCGAGACCATAGCAACAGCGATCAGGATCGGCTCCCCGGTTAACTGGAAGAAGGCCGTTAGGGCAGTAAGGGAGTCAGGAGGGCTCGTTGAGAAGGTCTCGGATGAGGAGATACTCAAGGCGCAGGAGCTCATAGCACGCCTAGAGGGGATCTTCATCGAGCCGGCTAGCGCGGCATCCATAGCGGGTCTTAAGAAGCTCGTACAAAGGAGGCTAATAGACAGGGATGAACTCGTCGTATGCATACTCACGGGTCATGGGCTTAAGGACCCGGGCGTCGTTCTAGAGAGGTTCCCGAAGCCGGTTGAGGTTGAAGCGACGGAAGAAGACGTGGTTAGGGCAATAATGCCAACGGAGAGAGAAGCGATGAAAATAACAGCTTCATAGAAGGCATCTTTAAGTCTCTATTCTCTAAGGGGGGAAGAGCATCCAAAAAAGGCTAATCGAAGAAAATCAGATACGCCATACGCATTCCATCTGCGGAAATGAAAATCCATTCTG
>LUCF01000073.1 GCA_001593845.1 Candidatus Bathyarchaeota archaeon B63
CAGCCATCCTTCAGCCGGACCTGTCCCAGTGCAGGGAGAGATGGCGCTATGGCTGAGGTTTACTGTGCCGTTGTAGCTCCGTATAATCCTCTGAGGCCGATCGCCCTAGCTGCCTATCTACAGCTGGATATGTGCACGCCGAACTTCCTGATCTAGGGGCATGTGACGCTCGGCGGGGTTTACTAAAGAGGCCCTTCAGGCTTGAGGATGGCTACGTTGAGGTGCCGAGGGAGTCCGGGTTTGGCATAGAGCTCGATGGGGACGCGGTGGAGGAGAAGAGGTGCCGGGTGGCTGGCGGAACCCACGCTGATCCATGGGGACGGTTCGGCGGCGGACTGGTAGGGGCCTAGGAGACTGCATCCTCGGCTTTGAGGTTGCGGTAGAACCCCTCAGGCTTGAGCTCCACGAATTCATCTGTCTGCTCGACGATGTGTTTCCGGATGTCAACGCATAGGTGGCACTTGGAGATATAGCCCTTCCTTAGTTCTCGGTAGCCGTACTCCTCCACGGCGAACCTGTATAGCAGCTCGATCCCCCTGTCTGAGACGAGACGGGCGAGTATGGGCTTGTCGTCGAGCTCTATCCCCGAGCAGATCTCATCCATCCTCCTAGCGTCCCCGAGGGATATACCCCCGCAGTAACCGGTCATGTAATTGCAGTAATTATCGACATGGATGTGCCACGGCCTCGTCAGCTCCGCCCTGCATGACATGCAGAAGAAATCCTCAGCCGGATGCCTCGGGAAGAGGTGCCTAAGCTCATAGCAGGCTCTGCCCATCGGGAGGAGCTCGGCATAATACATGCTTGACGCTCCGGCTGTTCTGAGGTAATCCTCAAACCGTATGGTTCCCCGGACGCCAAGCCTCTCAATCTGATGGAGGAAGCCTTCTTGGTAGATCATCAAGTTCGCTTGGAATATCTCCCTCGCAGCCCTTATCGCCCTTAGAGTTCTCTCGAATGGGACATACTCCAGGATGAATGGGTTTACGCTTATGAGTATGCCGTGAAGCCCAGCCTCCTTCAGTTGATTAAGGCTCTCCCTAGCCGACTCATCCGTGGCCGCCCAGAAGCAGTTCGTCTCAACGAAGAGTGAGGGCATCCCAAGTCTATCCGCCATCCTCACGAGGTCCAGAAGTAGATCTGGGTTGAGGAATGGCTCGCCGCCCGTGAGGTGGAGGCCGAGGTTGACCCCGACCTGCCGGTATCCGCTGGGGTATCTCCCCCTGAATGCTTCTGAGAGGTTTCTCATCACCCTCTCAGCGTCCTCCAGCCTCATCCAGTCTGCCTCCCACCTAGGCGAGCATGCATACATGCAGTGTCTACATCTGCTGTTGCATTTGTAGCTGAGAAAGATACCTCCCGAGATCGGCTTCGGAACCCTTAGGGTATCCATCTTCTCCAGCCTTCGATTCTCATTTGTTCCAGAGCGATTAATAAAGGCCAGTCATAGATAATTTTTAACTGGGACGCTCAATCCTTTATATGTCCCGGTTTAGACTATCCGTGGAAGGATAACGGTATGACTCTTCATGTCCAGTTGGGATGATGCGTCTTGGAAAGGTATGATGTGATAGTTGTTGGCGCCGGCACCGCCGGATGCGTGGCGGCGATGACCCTGGCCTCTAAGGGATTTGATGTCTGCCTGATAGACCGGAAGGACAGAAGGGCCATAGGCGATAAGGTCTGCGGCGACGCCGTTGGTAAGCATCACTTCGACGCCCTCGGCCTGCCATATCCATCCGGGGAGGAGAAGGAGGGCGACATCGTAGGCGTCAAGATCTACTCCCCAGATCGGGAGTCAGTATTCCGGATATCCGGCTACGGCCTGACGGGGTTCATGATCAACCGCCACCTCTTCGGCCAGAGGCTGCTGAAGTACGCGCTGGACGCTGGTGCCGTTCTGATGGATAAAGTCCACGTCTCAGCCCCCATCCTCAAGGACGGCTCGGTGAGGGGAGTTATAGCCTCTGAGATCAGAAGAGGGGAGAAGCTGGAGATCCTCAGCGACGTGACTATAGATGCGAGCGGGGTTGCAGCGGTCATCCGTAGGAGGCTGCCGCCCGAGATCGGCATAGAGAAAGAGATCAGCTGGGAGGACAAGGTTGTCTGTTACAGGGAGATCAGGCAATTAAGTGGGGAGATCGAGGATCCTGAGTTCTGCGAGATATACCTCAACTTGACTGTTGCTCCCGGCGGGTACATCTGGGTATTTCCGAAGAGGAACGGAGTTGTTAATGTCGGCCTAGGCGTGGCATCGACGCCCAACCATCCGAACCCGAAGGATCAGCTCTACAGATACGTGCTGAGCGAGCCTCTCTTCGAGGGGTCCTCTCTGCTGCATGGTGGAGGGGGGATAGTCCCAACTAGGAGGCCGATAGACTCCCTCGTCGGGGGAGGCGTCGTCGTGATAGGCGATGCGGCTTGCCAGGTCAACCCGATCCATGGAGGGGGGATAGGGCCTTCGATGATGGGCGGTAAGATATCCGGTGAGGTCCTATCCGAGGCACTGGATAGTTGGGAGCCTACCCCCAAGTCGCTCTGGCCGATCAACGTCAGGTTCATGAAGGGCTACGGCAAGAAGCAGGCTGGGCTTGATGTCTTCAGGATCTTCCTCCAGGGCATAACAGATGAGGACCTGAACTACGGAATGAAGTACGCGGTGATCACTGAGGATGATCTGCTGAAGGCAAGCATGGGGGAGCCCATACGCTTAAACATCGAGGAGGCCACGAGGAGAATCTTCCTCGGGCTTGGGAGGCTTAGGCTCCTCCGGTCGCTTTATAAGATGGCGAGGACCCTGAGGGAAGCCCGACGCCTATACGAGAGGTACCCATCATCCCCCGATGAATTTCCGAGGTGGAGGATGGAGATCAGGAGGATCTTCGATGAGGCGAAGGCCTCCTTCTGGCATGAATCAACCATAACGAGACGGCGGGCATGAAGGTTGTCGCGCTGATCAGCGGAGGGAAAGATTCCGCCCTCGCCCTTCATAGGGCCTTGAGAAGAGGGTACGACGTTAAGTATCTCCTAACGATGATCCCCCGCAGGCAAGACAGTTGGATGTTCCACTACCCAAACGTCAGGTTTACAGGCCTATTCGCGGAGGCATGCGGCCTCCCACTTGTTAAGGCCGAGACATCCGGGGATAAGGAAAGGGAGCTGGAGGATCTGAAGCGGCTGCTAGCTGGATTAGATGTTGAGGGCGTGGTCTTCGGGGCGATCCGCTCAGCCTATCAGAGGAGCCGGCTGGACAGCATCTGCAGGGAGATCGGCTTGGAGTCGATCGCCCCCCTCTGGCATGAGGATCCCCGTAGGCTCATGGATGAGCTCATAACGGGCGGCTTCCATGTGATCTTCACGGGCGTCTATGCCTATGGCCTGGATAGTGGGTGGCTTGGGAGGAGGCTTGATCGGTCCGCCCTGAGGGAACTTGAGAGGCTGAGCAGGGAGTATGGGATCTCGATAGTTGGGGAGGGTGGGGAGTACGAGACGATGGTTCTCGACGCGCCTTACTTCAGGAAGAGGATCAGGATAGTCAAGGCGAGGACGGTCTGGGAGGGGGAGAGCGGCTACCTGCTCGTTGAGGACGCTGAGCTTGAGGATAAAATCTAATCAATGTGCATTTTTGTACACAAAAGTCTTAAATATTACATGTTTGTTCATCTTCTTCATTCCGAATCGGAGCTGGTGACGGCAAAGATGCGGAGCAAGAAGATACTCCTAGATGAGTCTGAAATCCCGAAGCATTGGTACAACATACTGCCGGATCTACCTGAGCCTCTGCCCCCGCCGATAGATCCCTCCACTAAGGAGCCAGTTCAGCCTGAGAAGCTGCTGGCCCTCTTCCCAAAGGAATGCGTGGGGCAGGAGGTAAGCCAGGAGAGGTTCATACCCATACCAGAGGAGATACGGGAGGTCTACAGAACATGGAGGCCAACCCCGCTCTTCAGAGCTGAGAGGCTTGAGGAGGCCTTAGACACGCCGGCTAAGATCTACTATAAATATGAGGGGGTGAGTCCCCCCGGCAGCCACAAGCCCAACACGGCGGTCGCCCAAGCATACTACGCGATGAAGGAGGGGGTCAAGAGGCTCGCGACTGAGACAGGAGCGGGGCAGTGGGGCTCAGCCCTCGCCTTCGGCTGCAGGATGTTCGGTATGAAGGCAACTGTCTACATGGTTAAGGTGAGCTACAACCAGAAGCCATACAGGAAGGTGATGATGCAGGCTTGGGGGGCTGAGGTCTACCCAAGCCCAAGCGACAAGACTGAGAGCGGCAGGAGGATCCTCAAGGAGAACCCGGACAGCCCCGGGAGCCTCGGAATAGCGATAAGCGAGGCTGTTGAGGACGCCCTCACCCACGACGACGCGAAGTACTCGATAGGCAGCGTAGCGAACCATGTCCTGCTCCATCAGACAGTGATTGGGCAGGAGGCTCAGGTGCAGCTCAGCCAGGTGGATGAATACCCCGACATAGTCATAGGCTGCATAGGCGGGGGAAGCAGCTTCTCAGGGCTTTACTGGCCATACTACTACGAGAAGGTCTCAGGTAAGGCGCCGAAGGACCTGGAGTTCCTGGCTGTTGAGTCCACCGCCTGCCCATCCGTTACGAAGGGCTTCTACACCTACGACCACGGAGACACCGCAAGGATCACACCGATGTTCAAGATGCACACTCTGGGGCACACATTCATCCCTCCGCCTATCCATGCTGGTGGGCTTAGATACCACGGGATGGCCCCGACCCTCTGCTTACTGAACCGGAAGGGCATAGTCAGAACGGTCGCCTATAATCAGGTTGAGGTCTTCGAGGCCGCAAGTCTATTCATAAGGACTGAGGGTATAATCCCAGCCCCTGAGCCCTCCCACGCCATAAAGGCCGCGGTCGATGAGGCGCTCAGATGCAAGGAGACGGGTGAGGAGAAGACGATCCTCTTCCTGCTCTGCGGTCATGGACACTTCGACATGCAGGCCTTCGACGATTACTACTCGGGGAACCTACTGCCCTACGAGTATCCGGAGGAGAAGGTCAAGGAAGCAATGCAGAAACTGAAGAAGCTCTACCCCTGGTTGAAGATCGAATAAGTAGCCAGGAGTAGCCTAACCAACATCCGCCTCATTTTTTATTCAAAGATGATTGTTGTCTGATTTCCTTTTGAGAAGACGCAGATCACGTTATCAGCCCGTTAGT
>LUCF01000074.1 GCA_001593845.1 Candidatus Bathyarchaeota archaeon B63
ATCCGTTGAAGGTCAAGAAACAACATTAAACGGGAATGATCCGCCTTCTTAATGAGCCGTTACTCAGACTGCGCACATCTTCCTCCAGGATTCAGAGATTACACTCGGCACGTCAACTGGTGAGGTCACTCAGCTTAATCACCATTCACAGGGCCAAGTTAGGTCCCCGCAGGAGCATCTAATCTCATATAACATGTCGAGCAGTTCTCTGAAGCCCATCCCCGTTCTAGCGGAGATGAACGATATCCCATAAGCGCGATTGAGGATGACGTGGTCTAAGCCTTTTGTATGGGCCTCTCAATCCAGCATTTGGCGTCATAAAGTTTTCCTCTAAACCCTCGGTGCTTTCCGCTCTTTCTGACGAGCGAGGGAGGCGGAGCCTTTCTAGCCTCGTAAACCAGCCTCTTCCCCACTATGCAGTCGCCTGTCTCTGTATGAATAGACGTTTCACTCGGCCTCCTTCACTTTTCCCTCAGCCTTCAGCTGCTTGACAGCTTCAAAGACAGGCTCAAGCTCCAAACCGTAATAATTAGCTATATCGCTTGGATAGACCGGTCCATGATGCTCTTCAAGGTACTCCTCTATAAGCCTTCTAGCCTCCTCAACTGAGGCTTCTCTGACGCTGAGAATCTCAGTTTCCCCCAACCGTTCAAGCTCGTTTTCAATAGCTGTTCTCGTGAAATCCGAAAAGTTGAGGAACATGCCCGCCTCGATCAACCTCTTTATCTTAAAGTAAGTTGACTTAGAAATTTTACAGGCAACCTGATAGGAGACTTCCTCTTTTGCCTTCAACACAGCCACCTTCCGTTATAAATATATAAAAATATGTAACACTATTAAACGTTCCTCTCAAGTTTCCAAAGAAGGGTTACCCACCAGCAGCTATAACCTTCTCGTCTTAGAGAATCTCGGCGGCTCCCCTAAAAAAGCAGCTGTGGCCCCTCAAATATTGCCTTATCACTAAGCCTTCCATCCGCAAAATCAACTAAGAGCCGCCAGCTGGAACCAAGATCCATAATCCGTGACTAAGGAGGACCTCACAGATCAGCCTTGACTGAGAAGAAGGATCGCCTGAGCCAGGTCCCCATTGGTCTGTTCCAGGGCCGCCTTCGCACGGTCTAGGCTGACCCCCGCCTGCTGGGCTACCAGTTGGATGTCCTCCTCCGGGATTGTTATCTCCTTCTTCCGTTCAGTCTCGGAGATCTCTCCGCCGGCGACCTGGAATATCTTCTGTCCCTGCATTTCCAAGACGGCTACCTCCGGGCCTCGGATTGTTATCTCCTTCTCCTTCGTCCTTAGGATGACCTCCTCAACATCCAACGGGCTCATGTTCAAGCCCATCCGACGCATGAGTCTCCGTGCCTCTCTTGGGCTCATTCTCCTCAGACGGGCCACCCCCAAACTCTATTTTGCACCTTTACCCTTTTTAGTCTTCTCCGACGCTCCCCTCCTCACCTTCACCGCAACCCCCCTCTTGAAGCTGAGCATCTCAGCCCCGGAGAGCATCGCCTTCCCAACGGCTATCACCTCACCCGTTGAGTTGAGCACTATCACCTCCTCCATGGGGCGGATATCCCGATCAGCATCGGCCACGTGCTTCGCGAAGACATTGCCTCCATTCTCGATGAAAGACGCAACTCCATCCTGAACCCTCACCCATCGCGTCACAGGATTGCCCCCCTCAACAAGCCTCCTCGCGCCCTCCACTGTTAAGTTAAGAAGCCCCGAGATGGGATTCAAAGTTGCGATGAGCCTCTCCCCATGCAGGATCTGCCTTATTCTCCCGGTCTTCCTTGAGAGGGTTATCCTCACGTCATCGGGGAAGAGCCTCTCACCTACGCCTCTTCCAAACTGATAATCCGCGACCTTCCTTACCGCTTTGAGACGGTCGATTCCGCCCCCGCATGTCATAGTAGGCTTCCCCTCTTCGTCTCCAAGAGCCCATTCGAATACTGAGCCGTCAAATAATAAAAGCGTCATGTTTAAGTTGACTGCGGAAGAATATAATATCGCTGGTGTAGTCGCTTTGCTATGCGATGTCTGCGGCCGCGAGATCGTCGGCAAGCCTCACCACGTGATAATCGAGGGGGCAAAGATGACGACCTGCGCGGGGTGTGCGAGGCTGGGCTCATCGGAATGGAGGCCTGAAACGCGGAGATTAAGCCGGTCCCTAAGGGCTGAGCCCCGCATCACGTCGAAGCCCAGAAGGGCCATGATGAAGGACCTACGTGAGGATATGACCATAACCGAGAATTTCGGCTCGATCGTTAGGGAGGCTAGGCGGAGGCTAAACATCACCCAAGAGGACCTTGGGAGAAAGATCGGCGAGAAGGTCTCGGTCATCAAAAAGATTGAGAGCGGGAAGGTCATGCCGAATGAACGGGTTGCCCGTAAGCTGGAGCGATCCTTAGGGATAAGGCTGATAGTTCCACTCGTGGAGCCGGAGGTTCCATCCGCCCCCCACGTGAGTAGAGGAGTCACTCTGGGCGAGATTGCTTATCTGAAGAATGCGAGGAGGAGGCAACTGCAGGACGAAGGCGATAATAGTTAACGTCAGGGAAAGGTCTGAGAAGTCCCGGATTGAGGAGCTAAGGAGCCTAGCTGAGGCGGCGGGATACGAGGTTGTGGGATCAATTGAGCAGGTCACCACGCCCCATTCACAGTACTATATAGGAAAGGGGAAGGCAAGGGAACTCGCAAGATTGGCCTCGGAGCTCGGGGCGGAGAGGATCATCTTCGGCGACGAGCTCAAAGTCACACAGGCATATAACCTCGCGAAGCTGACGGGCCTAGAGGTGATAGACCGCTTCCAGCTCATCCTTGAGATCTTCGATAGGAGGGCCTCGACCAGAGAGGCGAAGCTCCAAATAGAGCTTGCGAGGTGGCGCTACGAGCTTGCCCACGCGAGGGAGAAGGTCAGGCTTGCGAGGATGGGTGAGCAGCCGGGGTTCCTAGGGCTCGGCAAGTACGAGGTTGACATTTACCACGAGGCCGTCAGGAGACAGGTCTTCAGCATCCAAGAGAAGCTCAGGCGGATAAGGAGGACGAGGGAGCTACATCGGCGGCGGAGAAGAGAGCTGGGTTTCCCATCCGTCTCGCTCGCCGGCTACACGAACTCCGGTAAGAGCACATTGTTCCATGCCCTCACAGGAGAGAGCGTTCCCATAGACCGCGGCGTCTTTACGACCCTCTCCACGACTACGCGTCTGCTCGACCTCTTCGGGGAGCCCGTCCTATTGACTGATACCGTCGGCTTCATCGATAAGCTCCCCATAACGCTCATAGAGGCCTTCCGTTCAACGCTGGAGGAGACGATCTTCGCCGATCTGATCCTGCTCGTCATAGACGTAAGCGAGCCCCTAGAGGAGATCAGGAGGAAGATGGGGTGCTGCCTGAATACTCTGCGGGAGATAGGCGCCTCGGGGATGCCTATGCTGGTAGCCCTGAACAAGATCGATCTCATCTCCGAGGGTGAACTTGAACGGAAGATCAGGAGCCTAAGCGAGTACTCAGGCCTGATCCCCATCTCCGCCCTCCACGGGGCGAACCTGGACGCCTTAAAGCTCAGAATGGCTGAGCACCTCATTAAACGTGTGAAGTTCTCCTTCAGAGTGCCAATCAATGAGGAGGCCCTCTCATTTCTATCCTGGATCTATAACCACGCAAATGTGCTTGAGGTTGCTTATCTCGACTCGCATCTAAGAGTCTCGCTTCTCGCCAAACCGGACGTCACGGAGAAGATCAGGCATGGCATAGAGGGGCTAGGTGGGACCTTCAAGTATGAAGGGGCGGAGAGTCTTTATCCTCAGATTGGATCATAGGCCTAAACGGGACAAGAGGGCCACTACGCATCTATTTCTGGCTGCTAGGGCCTTGGGGGCTGACGGGGGCTTCTACAGTGGGGAGAAGGATGAGAAGATCCAAAAGAGCGTAGAGAAGGTCACTGAGGCGTGGGGAGGAGACTTCAAGGTCTCATACGTCACGGATTGGAAGAGGAAGATCATGGAGTGGAAGGCTGAGGGGGGAGAGGTTGTTCATCTCACGATGTATGGCCTCCCACTTCAGCATGTGATAGGCCGGATCAGGAGCATCCAGGGCGACTTATTGGTGGTCGTTGGGGGACCTAAGGTCTCAGGCAGCGTATATAAATTGGCGGATTGGAACGTCTCCGTTACGTCTCAGCCCCACTCGGAGATAAGCGCCCTGGCCCTCTTCCTCCATGAGCTCTTCGAGGGAAGGGAGCTCTCCATATCATTCAAGGACGCCCGGATCATCATCGTCCCGCAGAAAAGGGGAAAGAAGGTCCTCAGGCTGGATCTCCAGGGGCGAGAATGAATTCATCGACGAACAATTTAAGTTGATAGAGCCATATAATATTAAGTTAGAAGTCCTGTAACGCGCAGATGGTGGTTCGATGGCCTTACCGAATCGCGAGGTTCTCATGAAGGTCGCTGAGGTGCTCGGCGGGGATGATGCGATCAAGATAGTTGAGGCCCTTGAGAAGGTTGACGAGATAACGGATGAGGAGATAGTCGCCAAGACCGATATAAAGCTGAACACTGTTAGGAAGATACTTTATAAGCTCTATGACCACTCGCTTGTGGGGCTCAGGAGAACCAGGGATGACAAGACTGGATGGTTCATCTTCCACTGGAGGCTTCAGCCAGACCAGATCGAGGGCTTCCTGATCAACCAGAAGAAGAGGATACTTGAGAAGCTCGAGGAGAGGCTGAATTACGAGAAGTCGCATGACTTCTATTATTGCGGCACGACTGGACATAAACGCATCCCATTCGAGGAGGCTACCGAGTACGTATTCAGATGCCCAGAATGCGATAAGCCGCTGATGCACTTCGATAATACGAATATAATAGAGTTTCTCTCGAAGAAGATTGAACAGTTGAGGACAGAACTCCAGTGACCAAGGGGATCCCCACCCCGGAGGAAGCCCTGCAAATTCTGAGGAGAAGCGGCTGCTCAGCCGAGGTCATCAAGCACTGCGAGGCCGTCTCTAAATTAGCTGTTGAGATTGCGAGGAAGTGCAGGGGGAACGGCTTGGATGTCGATGTTGAACTTGTGAGGGTAGGCGCCCTGCTTCATGATGTGGGACGGTCACGAACCCACGGGGTTGACCATCCGATTGTGGGATCGAGACTTGCTCGGTCTTATGGGCTTCCGGATGAGAT
>LUCF01000075.1 GCA_001593845.1 Candidatus Bathyarchaeota archaeon B63
ATCCGGGATAAGATTTATAAACTTTGCATGTTTTAAGTCATATAACAATGTTATGCACCCTCGACTCGACAAAAACGAAAGTGCAAACGCATCCCTCAGGATTGATTGGTCATTCACAAGAGCATCTGTGGTGATCGTTGATGAGTAGGCTCGCCGCGGTTGAGATCGAACGCTTCATAGGCCGATACTCCATCGGACGGGACAGCAACCCCTTCAATACTACTGGTTCCCTCCACTTCCTAAGGATCAAAGTCCCGGGGGGCTTCATAACCTCCGATCAGCTCCGAGGCGTAGCGGAGCTGGCGGCGAGGTACGCGAGGGGGAGGGCTGAGATAACTGATAGGCAGGATATTCAGCTTCACTGGATAAGGGCGGAGGATTCTCTGGAGATCTTCGCGATTATGGATAAGATGGGCTTCACAACCGACATGTGCGGTCAGGGCTTCGCCGGCGCGAGATATGGGGATCCGAGGAACATAGTCTGCTGCCCAGCATCAGGGATCGAGAGGGACGAGATACTGGACGGGTCCTCCTTAATGAGGAGGCTGACGAGTTTCTTCGTAGGAAACCCTGACTTCCTCGATATGCCCCGGAAATTTAAGTTCTCCATCTCCGGATGCGGGTCAGACTGCACTAGGGCTGAGATAAATGACCTTGCTTTCGTCGCTGTTAAGAAGGGTGATGAGGTGGGATTCACGCTCCTCGTCGGGGGAAGCGTAGGCTCATCCTTGCCTGGTCCCAGATTAGCCCGTCCAACAGGGGTCTTCGTTAGGCCTGAAGACGCCTTCGATGTCGCTGTGGCGACGATTGAGATCCATAGGGATTACGGGAACCGGGAGAGCAAGGCGAAGGCCCGATTCAAGTGGCTAATAGAGAATTGGGGGGTGGATAAGTTCCTGGCCATGCTCGAGGAGAAGACGGGGCTGACCCTTGAGAGCTACGATGGACCCGTCTTCCTGAGGGCAAGCAGCCACGAGGGGATTCAGCCCCAGAGACAGGAGGGCTACTACTACGTGAACGTTCCGCTTGTGGATGGGAGGCTGACCAGTGAGGAGATGATTAGGATCGCCGACCTGGCTGATGTGTATGGAGCCGGTGAGCTTAGGCTGACGCCGACGCAGAACATAATAATACCATACGTGAAGGATAAGGAAGGCCTCTTGAGGCGGCTGGAGGATCTGGGCTTCTCGTTTGATGTTCCCAGGCTCAGATGGGTCAGCATCGGATGCTCATCGGACTTCTGCGGGAAGACTAGGAGCCCCCATGCGAAGCAGATGCTCGTGGAGATAATCGATCACTTGGTGAGCCGCTTCGGCCGTGAGGCTCTCGATGAGGCTGGGTTCCGGATACACATCAACGGCTGCCCAAATAACTGCTGCGCGAGCAGAATAGCCGAGATAGGGCTGATCGGCAGGCTCATCTTAAAGGACGGGGAGAGGATTCAGGCTTATGACGTATTCTTGGGAGGCGGGTTCGGCATCAACCCATCCTTCGGTAGGCTCATCGAGGATAGGGTCCCAGCAGGGGAAATAAAATACAAGATCGCCTCGCTCTTTGAGAATTACCTGAGGCTGAGGGAGCCCCAGGAGGGGTTGAGGGAGTTCTGTAATAGGCATACGGAGGACGAGTTAAGGGCTTTTCTGAGGGTCGAGGAGGGATGAGGGCGGATGGTGGGTCTAAAGTCCAAGTTTCAGGCCCGGAAGATGGATGAGAACCGTTATGAGCTGGATGTCCGCGGCCTCGTCTGCCCATACCCCCAGCTCATAGTCACGAGGATCCTGAATACCCTATCATCCGGGGACACACTCGAGGTGATCCTGAATAATCCCCCATCTGTCAGGGACATCCCACCGGCTCTTGAGGAGAAGGGATACCGGGTGAGCGTCTCACGCCTTGACGGCTCGACGTGGAAGCTCGTGGTTCAAGCTAAGAAGTGACATCCTCCCCTGCAAGGCTGTATGGATGGCTAAAAGGGCCTATTCGTTCAGTTTTCTCGGCGCTTGTTCTATCCCGTATGCTTAGAATTCATAACAGCATCGTTGCTTGTGGATGTCCTCTTTCTTCTTTGGGCGGAGGCTTTTACGATATTTTTATATAACAGTGTTATTATATTGCATGTATGAAGCTTATTTACTTAGACAACGCAACGACGACGGCACTTGACCCAGAAGTATTAGAGGCCATGAAGCCATACTTCTCAGAGTGGTACGGCGTCCCAACCCACGAGTACGGCCACAGTTTCGGTTTAAAGGCTCGGGAGGCCCTGGAGAAGTCTAGGGAGGTAGTCGCGAGGAGCATAGGCGCCGAACCCGACGAGATCATCTTCACCTCAGGCGGGACCGAGAGCAACAACCTCGCGATAAAGGGCGCGGCCCTCGCGGGTAAGGATAGATCCCGCATAATAACTTCCATGATTGAGCATTCATCAGTCTTGAATGTCGTTAGGTCTCTGGGCACGGCTGGTTTTCAGACGAGCTACTTAAGGGTCGATGGAGAGGGCTTCGTCGACCTCGAAGAGCTGAAGGAAAAGATCGATGATCAGACCCTGCTGGTCTCGATTCAACACGCGAATCAGGAGATCGGGACGATCCAGGACATTGAGGAGATCGGCCGCATATGCAGGGAGAAGGGGGTCCTCTTCCACGTCGACGCTGTTCAGAGCTTCACGAAGGTCCCGATAGATGTTGAGAGGATGAACATCGACCTGCTCTCCATATCAGCTCATAAGATCCACGGCCCAAAGGGCGTCGGGGCCCTCTATGTGAGGGAGGGCGTCAAGCTGAAGCCCCTGATAGAGGGGGAGCATCACGAGTTCGGGTTGAGGTCGGGCACAGAGAACATCCCCGGGATAGTTGGGTTCGCGAAGGCCATTGAGGTCGCAGATGAGAGCCATGTTGAGCATATGAGGAGGCTGAGGGACCGCCTGATCGATGGGCTTCTCGAGATCGGCGACTCACGCCTCAATGGGCCTAGGGGCGATAGGAGACTCTGCAATAACGTGAATGTAACCTTCAAGTATGTGGAGGGGGAGTCCGTCCTCCTGCATCTGGACATGAGGGGGATAATCGTGACTACCGGCTCCGCCTGCTTCAGCAAGACCCTCCAGCCGAGCCACGTTATCCTAGCCTTGGGTCTTAAGCATGAGGATGCACATGGCTCCGTCCGCTTCTCCTTGAGCAAATATAATACGATGGATGAGATGAATTATACTATTAGGAACGTGAGGGAGGTAATTGAGGGGCTGAGGGCCATAAGCCCTGTTGGTAGGAGGTGAAGCAGGGATGTCATTCTATAAGAACATGTACTCGCCTAAGCTCATCGAGCTCTTCAGGAACCCGAAGAATGTGGGGGAGATGCCCGATGCGGACGTTAAGGTCACCGAAGGCAGCCTGGCATGCGGGGATATGATAACGATCTTCCTCAAGGTTGATGAGGAGACGAAGCGGATAACTGACATAAAGTTCCTCTCTTACGGCTGCGCTGCTAATATAGCTACTACCTCGATCATGACTGAGCTCGTAAAGGGGAAGACCCTAGAGGAGGCTAAGAAGCTGACCTTTAAGGAGATAGTCGATGCGCTGGGTGGGCTTCCGCCGGTCAAGATGCACTGCGCCGTCCTCTCGATCGATGGGTTGAGGTCAGCCATCAGGAAGTACGAGGAGGAGAGGGGAATCGTCGAGGTTCCTGAGCTCGACGAGAGCTTCATAAGGAGCAGGCTGAGGCGGATAATAAACCCGAGGCTAGGCCGTGACATAGTATCCACGGGCATCATCGAGAAGATCAGCGTACACGAGGGAATCGTCGAGATAGATGTCAATATGCCTGAGGATCAGGAGTTCGCCGGATATATCAAAGAGGAGATCCGGGAGAGACTTGAGAGGCTGCCTAACGTTAAGGAGCTCAAGATAAACTTTCTTGGGGGTTGACCCCGGATGGCGATGACCCTTGACCTCAGCGGCCTCGTCTGCCCGGTCCCGCTTGTGAGGTCCAGGAAGGCGATGGAGAATATGGAGCCCGGGGATGTTCTGGAGATCATAGTGGACAGTGAAGACTCGAGAGTCAACATCCTAATGGCCGCTAAGGAGCTATCATTAGAGATTAAGAGGGCCACGAGAGACGCCGAGGGGAGATGGCACATAATAGTGAGGAAGGGCTGATTAGGCCCGCCAATTTTGGTTGTGCCCTCAAGGTTCTGCGTGAAACCATCTGTGTATCCGCTTGATATGTAGGTACTCAATTTTAGACTCGGGTTGGAGTTCAACGTCAAACTTCTGTTAGGTAATCGCCGAACTGCTCCCTCCCAAGCAGCGGTATATTAGAGCCCTCAGGAACATCGAGCAGCATCCATTAGATGACCGTCTTAACTTCACCATCTTCTACGTCGACTTCGTTTATTGAGCATAGCCGGAATTGCTACGAAAAGATTTATGTATTCAAAATGTATACTCACTTGCGATGACCATTCATGGAGAAGATAGTAACATCCCGATTCTCTAAAGAGCTGCTGGAGAAGGTGGACCAAGCGGTTTCGATGGGCCGCTTCAAGAGCAGAAGTGAGGCTTTAAGGGTCATCGTCGAAGAGCACCTCGCTGAGCACCCGGAACTCTTCCTGGGGATGGGAGTCCAAGAGCTTCTATTGAATGCACCTACCTTCTCAGATGAGGAGCTGGAGCGGCTTGGCTCTAGGCTATTCAGGGGCTTAAGCGTCGTCGAGCTAATCGCCGAGGGTAGGAAGTGACTCTCCTGCTCTACCTAGACACAAACGTGATCCTCGCCAGATACGCGCCAGAGGAGCCTCAACACTTAGAATCGAGAGACCTACTGAAGAGGATAGAGGGGGGCGAGATGACGGCTGTAACCTCCACACTTACCTTAGTCGAGGTGGTGAGTGTGACGAGCAGAGCATGCGAGAGGTTCAGAGCTGAGGATGAATCTTTAAGGAGGGAGGAGGTCGCGGCCGCCTTTCTCCGTAGAGTCATGACGATCCGAAATCTAGACTTCATCTATATGGGCGGGGAGGCCTCCATTAGGATTGAGAAGCGATGTATAAAGCTCCCGGCTCTCTTAGCCGTGGCTCTCGAGATAGGATCGAAGATTGGTGTTAAGACGCTGGATAGCCTCCACCTCGCGGCTGCCTCTATAGCCTCGACGATCTATGACTACAGAATCGATTACTTCGTAACG
>LUCF01000076.1 GCA_001593845.1 Candidatus Bathyarchaeota archaeon B63
CCTTCTCCTCGCCCGGCATTAGCAGTTCCGGGTTATAAAGGGTCACCCTTAAATAAGATTCGGTCTCAGGGTGGATGAGGTATAACGAAGAGGTGAATCTCACCTCTTCCTTCTCTCCACAGTAAGCCGGGTTGCCTCTACGATCCTCTCTACGCTCATCCCGTAATGATCCAAGAGCTCATCGTAGCTCAGCGCGGTCTCGGTGAAGGTGTCTGGGATCCCTATCCTCTCGAGGTTCGCTGGGCTCTCTTGGCCGAGCGCCTCAGCGACCGCTCCGCCTAACCCGCCTATGACTGAGTGATCCTCGGCCGTGACGATCGCCCCTGTCTCCCTCGCCAGCTTCCAGACGAGTTTCACGTCCAAGGGCTTGATCGATGACATGTTAACCACGTAAGCGTCTATCCCCTCCTTTGCGAGTTTCTCCGCCGCATCTAGGCATCTGGAGACCATCACCCCGCTCGCTATCAATGCGGCGTCGCTTCCGTCACGTAGGATCGTTCCCCTCCCTATCTTAACCTCGTAGCTCTCATCGAAGATTATGGGGACCTCTGCCCTGCTGATCCGCAGGTAAACGGGCCCATCGTACTCAGCGATCACGGGCACGGCCTTCCTCGCCTCAACAGCGTCGGCCACCTCAAAGACCGTTATGTTCGGCATGGACCTCATTGTGGCTGTGTCGCACTCAACGTGATGCGTCGGCCCATCCTTAAAGTTCGACATCCCGGAGTATGAGCCTACCAGCTTCACGTTGGTCTTGGCATAAGCGACGCATGTCCTTATCTGCTCGGCTGCCCTCAAGAAGAGAACTGCGAATGTGTTCGCGAACGGGATCATCCCCCCCAAGGCAAGCCCAGCGGCCACATCGACCATCGCCTGCTCCGTGATGCCTACATTAAAGAATCTCTCTGGAAACCTCTTCGCGAAGAAGCCCGTCTGAACGGATGATGAGACATCCGCCACCACAACAGCGACGTCTGGGTTCTCAGCGCCATACTCAGCTAGGGCCTCTCCATACGCCCTTCTCATAGACGCCTTCCTCATAATTCCTCCAGCCTCCTCCTAAGCTCCGATATGGCTTGGGCATACTCCTCATCGTTGGGGGGCCTCCCATGCCATGCGGACTTGTTCTCCATGAAAGAGACCCCCCTTCCCTTCGTAGTGTGGGCTATTATCGCCGTGGGCTTGTTACGTATCTCCCTCGCCATGTCAAGAGCGTCCAGAACCTCCCTCATGTTGTTCCCGTCGATCTCGAGGGTGGCGAAGTTGAATGCCCTCCACTTGTCAACCAACGAATCCACGGGCAGAATCTCGTGAACAGGCCCGTCTAGCTGCACGTGATTATGGTCCACGATCACCGTAAGCTCAGACAGCCTGTACTTGCTAGCTATCATCGCTCCTTCCCAGAGTACTCCGCATTGGCACTCCCCGTCGCCAACGAGGACGTAGACGTTATAGCTGAGATTCTTGATTCGGGCGGAGAGGCATAGCCCCGCGCCCACGGCCACCCCATGCCCCTCCATCCCAGTCGTCATATCAACGCCCACCGTCTTAAGCCTGTCAGGATGCCCCTGAAGCCTGCTGCCCAGATGCCCCCAAGTCTTGAGCTCCTCCCTGGGGAAGAATCCGCGCCTTGCAAGGGCGGCATAGAGAAGCGAGCATGCATGACCCTTGCTCAGTATGAAGCGATCCCTCTCCTCCCAGCCCGGCCTCTTCGGGTCGATTCTCATGTGATGGAAGATCAGCGCCGTGACTATCTCAGCCGCCGAGAGGGACCCACCTGGATGACCAGCCTTCCTTCTGTGGATCATATCGACGACATCTATCCGGAGGCTCTGCGCGATCCTGTCCAGATCCCTCACCAGATCTTCTGGGTGGTACACCACATTCGTCACCCATACAGATTAAATGATGCTGAAAGATAAGCATATAGGGCCTATAAGGTCCATCGGCAGCTAAGAAGGCCCAAGCAGCGCATTCATTCATTGAGCTGCTCCATCAGGTTGTGGAGAGCGAAGGAGATTCCTATGAGGGCTGATGAGGCCGCATACTCCGTTGAGAGGGTTATTCCAGGGCAGAGATCGACTATGAGATCCGCAAACCTGAAGAGGCCCTTCGGTATTCCCTCCCTCGACCCGAATAGAAGGTTGATCCTCCTATCCGCCTTGAGGAAGAGGTCCGCTATCTTACTTGATACCTTGGGGAAGACCTCCCCTTCAGGCTCGAAGATTATTTTAGGCTCGGCTCTTCTATCCCTGACGAGTTGGTAGACATCCTGAACCAGGACCTCCACACGCCTCGGCCTATGAGCATATGTTCTACACTGGATTCTATACCTCGAGTCAATCCCCTCGAAGACCCCATCCATGAACCATGCTAGCCGCCTGGCGTCACACACCCCCATAGTCGCTATGACGAACTCCCCAACCTCGAACATCTGAACCGCCCTTCCAATCCTTGAGCCCATGGACCTCGCCGACTTCTCGTCTCCCAGGTACGGCATCTGGATGACTGAGGCCTTCGAGAGGAAGGTCCTTACCTCCCATTTGCCCGGCTTCATCTTCCTCCAGACTTCTGAGCCGTCAATGATCCCGATCGCGGCTTGATCATCGATTATCTCGACCCAGAGTATCTTATCCGGATGGTCAAGATTCACAGATGCGCCTGTACTCTCGAGAACTGCGGAGCCGACTGTGCGGTTGACATCCACACTTGTGTAGGGGTGACGGCCCCTCCGCACAGTCCTGACGGCGAAGGAGTCCCCGTCTCTTATAGCCCCTGACGCTACCTTCACAGCGGCGTCAGTTATCTCCTCAATCGTTGCGGCCGTGCTCATCCTGGAGACGAGGACCCTCTCGGCTTCAGGCACCTCCCGCTCGATCCTCTCCGCGATATGGGTCTTATCATCCTCCCTGCGGAGGGTCACCGTCACTATGCCGGGATAACCTGACGGCCTTGAGTGAACCTCCCCCTCCAAGCCGAGATCCTCTATTCTGGAAGCCGCTATTCTCTCTAGCCCTATGGGGGTCTTAACTATCAGGTCGAATCTTCGGCTTGGGAGGGCCTTCAAGCCGGATCACTCAGAGCTGTTAAGCCCTCGGACGTTAAAAAATGTAGTGTTAATATCTGTGAGCTGGCATCCCTCTAAGCGGGCTGCCTCTCCACATGAGTGTTAGAGGAGGGAATAAAAGAGGCTCACCTTTTTATTGATCTCAGTAGATGCCATAATCAAGGCTTCTCGGGCGCCATCTTCTCAGGGCCTCCACCGCCCGAGTTGCGCTGTCTGGTACGGGGAACTCATGGTCACAGTTTGGGCATCTAACCATCCCGCAGCTTAGATCAGAGGAGAGCCTCTCACATCCACGACAGGAGGTCGCCCTCGCATAGAGGATATCGAACCGGAAGCCGCACTGGGGACAGGTGATTGAACGCTGCTTGTATGACATCTCCCTTAACCCTTCGGGATGTCTTCTCTTAAAATTACTTCAGTCCCGTTGGGTTTAAACATTTCCTCAATCGACCTGATGAACTCTTTAATTGCTGCTGAAAGTATGGAAAGCTTAAAATATCCTCCCAATAGAGGAGTATGCAGGTGATCTAGGTGAAGAAGTTACTCTTATCGCTCTTCGTCACTCTGGTTCTTCTAAACGTCGCGTCTCAGCTGGGGACCGTTGAGGCGAGAGGCGGCAGGCCTGAGGTCTGGGTGCTGGGATGGCCTTCGGAGAAGCCGCATTGGACTCCAGGACCATCCGATGTTGAGGAGCAGGTCATACCGTGGGGAATCAGCAGAATAAGGGCGCCGGATGCATGGCCAACATCAACAGGGATCAATGTTCAGATAGCGGTGCTTGATACGGGAGTAGATAAGGATCATGAGGACCTCCACGTGAATATCGCCTGGGGGATATCCGTCGTTAACGATAAAGAATCGACGCTCTACAGGGACTGGAGGGACAAGAACGGCCACGGGACACATGTCATAGGAACAATCGCGGCTATGAACAATGACGTCGGCGTGGTCGGGGTTGCCTACAACATCTCGATCTACGTGATCAAGGTGCTGGGCGACGGCGGCACCGGCACATGGCAGGACCTAGCTGAGGGGATATGGTGGGCCATTAAGGGGCCGGATGGGATCATCGATAAGGACGGAGACGGAATCGTCGCGGGTGATCCTGACGACGACGCGGCTGAGGTCATAAGCATGAGCCTAGGCGGGACGGGCTTCTCCCAAGAGGTTTATGACGCTGTAGTAGCGGCTTACAACTACGGAATAGTCCTCGTCGCAGCGGCGGGGAACGAAGGTGAGGACGGCGTGCTGTACCCGGCGAAGTTCGCGGAAGTGATCGCCGTCGCCGCGATCGACGAGAATGATCAGGTTCCATCATGGAGTTCAAGGGGTCCGGAGGTTGAGCTAGCCGCGCCGGGGGTGAATATACTCTCAACAGTCCCGAGGGACAAGTACGAGAAGTACTCCGGCACGTCGATGGCTTGTCCACACGTATCCGGCACCGTTGGGCTGATGATCTCGAAGATACTCACAGAGGGACGGACATACACCGTTGAGGGGATAAGGGAGATCCTACAGACAACTGCTGAGGATATAGGCCCCAAAGGCTGGGACGAGGCCTCGGGATACGGGGTTGTGAGGGCGGATAAAGCCGTAAGCGAAGCATAAATTCCCTTTTTTCTCATTCAACAGTCTTCATGCCTAGAAATAGGCATTTCGATTAAGCATGCGGGAGCGAAGAATAAGCCTTGAGGGGACGCTTGCGGCAGCACAGCGATGATTATCCAGCCTTAAAATTGAGGGTTGAGGTCCCTAAGAGGGATTACAGGCTGGGCGAGCCAGTCCGGTTTGTCATGAGGCTGATTAATAATTCCGATGAGGAGGTCAGGCTGGCTTTTCCAACATCCCAGATATTTGATTTCCTAATCGAGAGCACCGATGGGAGAATCTCGTACTCCTGGTCTTCAGATAAGATGTTTCTACAGGTCATAACTGAAAGGGAACTGGGACCCGAAGAGGCGATCATACAAGAGTTCGATTGGAAGCCCCCAACGGCTGGGAAGTACAGGCTGAAGGGTTTTACGGTTAATTTCAGAATAGACGGCGAGGCCATACATCTGGAGGCAGAGCCAGTAATATTCAAAGTTTATAGATAATGAAC
>LUCF01000077.1 GCA_001593845.1 Candidatus Bathyarchaeota archaeon B63
CCCTTTTCGTAGCATCTAAAATTTAGATAAACAGAGCACGCGGTAAGCATTTCCAGCATGGGCGGGATTACTATCTTATCTCGATTATGTCCCCATCCATGAGAATGTGGGCTGGGCCTACCCTCTGCCCGGGATACTTCGCGCTCGGCCCCCAGACTCGGGCGTACCTGAACCTCTTGTAGAGCTCGCTGTGGAGCCTCTTCGCCGCCTCGATGACCGTTGATCCCTCATCGATCACAAGCGGCTTTGGAGAGGGCTTCTTCAAGCCCGGCTCCTTCGAGTATACGCGGATTATCCTGAGCATCCTGAATATGCTGTCCCCGAGGCCATCCAGCCCGCGGCCGTCCCTGCATGAGACCGGTAATATGGGGATCTCTGAGCCCTCCATTAACCCCATGAGCCTATTGAGGCTCTCCTCTGCACCCTCCACGTCCAGCTTATTCGCAACTATGATTGTGGGCTTGTAAACCAGGCTGGAAAAGAGGGAGTCCTCGATATCACTGAGGGTGACCCTGCCCCTAATCTTTATCAGCGCGGAGCTTATCCTGTAGTTTCTGAGGAGCCTCCTAACGTCGTCCACCGTGCAGTCGACGAGTACCCCGTTTCCTATGAGCTGTATCCCAGCCCCTCCGCTCCTCCGAGTTATCTCAACCTCGCCTTCCGGCTTCTCGATCATTATGCCGGCCCTGCCCAGCTCAGACCTGAGCATGCTGAGCTGACCAGCAGGGTCACCTGATAGGTCGACCATGAGGATCAAGCCGTCTGAGTTCCTAGCCAGCCCGAGTATCTGCGGCCCATCCATCCGGCCCTCCGCCGCTCCCTCGATGAGGGCGGGAGCCTCGATGAGCTGGAACTGTATGTCTTGGTACTGAAGCATGCCGACCACCGGCCTCTTCGTCGTGAAGTGTACGGGGCTGACCTCAGCCTTCGCGCCTGTAAGGGAGACGAGGAGGCTGCTTCTCCCAACATTCGTCGGGCCGAGTATGACTATCTGGCCTGCCCCCTCCTTCGGGACTGAGAAGCCGCCGTACCCGCCTCTCCTCCTCGCCCTCCTCCTCTCGAGCTCCCTCTCCAGCATCGCTATTCTCCGCCTTACGTTGGCAAGCAGGTTGCTGGTTCCCTTATGCTTCGGGACGAGCGAGATGAACTCCCTCATCAGCCTTATCTTCTCAGCGGTGTCCCTGCAGGCGACCACCTCAGCCCATTTCGCCTTCGCCTCGGCTGGAAGGTTCGTTACCAACACAGCCCCTCCGATTCCCCGATTGTCAGGGTGATCCTCCAGTATCTCTTTATACCCCTTCGGATTTAGCCGTTTTCTTTAAGTCCATGAAGAAGAGAAATCCATTCAAGCATCCATTTATCCCTGTCTGAAGCGGGTCCGCTGTGATTAACACCCAATAAGGTACAGGTTCAAAGCTCGTTATCCCCGCTGGCTGGCTTAAGGGCTCTTAAGAGTAAAGCTCAGAGCCTCTTTCGTCTTCATAAATATTATCGCAAAGATTATATATCTGGTTTAACCAGTTTAGTTATAGGTGGACTGGTTTGACTCTTAAATTAAAGATAGGCAGGAAGGGCTACGTGATAATCCCCAAGGCTATCCGAGAGTCCGTTGGCATCGAGGAGGGCGATGAAGTCATCGTCGAGGTTGGAGATGGAATAACCCTCAAGCCCATTAAGAGAGTTAATATTGAAGAACTTAGGTCCGCCCTCAAGGGCCATCTGGAAAGGTTAAGGGCTCTGCCAAGACTGAAGGAGCCGACGCCAGGAGAAATGCGTATCTCCCTCGAAGAGGAGTTTGATGAATGAGGGTATTTATCGACTCCAACCTCCTAGTTTATTTGAATACGTTGACTACTGAGAACATCAGGAGGGCTTATGAGAACTTTTACTTGAACATAGCAGCTGAACATAGGATGTACACGGATGTGCTTGTACTTGATGAGGTTATTTACGTCTCTAAAAAGAGATATCTTGTCCCGTACGTAACGACGCTGAGCTTCATAGAGTCTATAGTACTACCATACGTCATCATCCTGCCCCTAAGTGAGGATGAGTACAATGAGGCCGCCGAGATTATCGGGAAGTACAATGTTAAACCATCCGACGCACTGCACGTAGGAGCTATGAGGACTAATGATATCGGCGTGATGGTGTCTGAAGATGAAGAATTAGATAGGATAGATGAGATAAAAAGAATGTGGATATAGGCCTCAGAATAAATAGTGCCTTACATGCCCTTCTTTAGAAATAGACATGGATGCATCAAAGAAGAAGACTTTATCGAGTGAAAAATGAAAGATAAAATCGCAGAGGCAGGGTCACAACAGAGAATCGGGTGACCTCGAATATCGTTCCACCTTTCGAAAGCAACGAGGGAGTCGATTAATTGTATACATCTTTTCTCATCTTTTAGGAACCTGGAACTCTAGTCCCTCTCAGTTAACCGCTTATACTTGATGAGGAGCCGGTGGATTAGGGTTCACGGCCATTACATCTCCTCTGCGGGGCCCCGCTGGGTGAATGATATATCCATTCCCATGACTCAACCCTATAAGCGGGAGCATATTCCTATTCCGCTCATTTCCCCAGGCCTCCCAATCGGGTCATGAAGGCAGCTTTTGATGCGACGGAATCTCTGGGCGGATGCGACAGATTTATATATTTTCAACCTTCTCTTTGGAGTTGTGATCATCCATTGAGACTTGGATTGCCCAGGCTTCCCCTGCTGATTTTTCTCTTATTGGTCCTCACCTCTTTGGCGTTGGGTTTCGGCATCATCTACTCAACGGTCGAGGCCAATAGGAGGGGGGATTACCTGCGCCTAGAGAATGAAGTATTAAGGGTTGATCTCCCCATAAGCTGGTTCACGATCCTATGGGAGGATATCAATGAGACGACGAATGAGAGGATCTATTATGTGATAACTTTCCCACATGACAGGTTCTCGGTGATCTCCATCCAGGTCTTCGACGAGAAGGCCACGAAACAATTTCTCAACGAGGATGACCGGATCGATCTTCCCTCGATCTCCTTCCTGCAGACCCAAAGGTTCTTCTATGAGTGGGCCTCAAAGAAGGGTGAGAACGCCTCCATAATCTCAGTCGAGAACGGAACCTTGTATGTGGAGGCCTCGGGGGAGAAGGCCAGCTACACGAGGATCCACATAAAAGACGGATATAAGGCTGATGGCTCCCTCTATAACGTAACCGTCCTAGTCGTCTCATACATGAGGAACAATAATCTCGTTCAGATATCCTTCTGGGGGAAACAGGAGGACTACGAGAAGAACCTGGAGGTATTCGAGTGGGTATTAAATAATACCTTGGTGAAGAAGTATGGGCCCAAATAGCTATAGGATAAGCAAGATCGATATCATGCACAGCCTGCTGGGCGGAGGCATATGCTTCGTATCAACATTCTTCATCTCAGCCATATCGGGGACCATCCTCAGGGAGCTCCTCATCAACCTCGGCATACTAGGCGTAATAGCCTTCGACTCCTTCAGGATAGCCAGAACAATCATAATCTTCGGGGCTGCCTACCTGACCTGCGGCTTCCTCGGCGGAATCTACACGGGCTACAATGTGGAGGGAAGATTAGGGGTCCTCCTATTCATCACCGCCTCGGTGGGCTTCGTCTCCTTCGCCATCCTAGTCTGGGCGCTGGCGTATCTATCCTCGCCTGACGCCTATATCGAGATCCTTCTGCCGGCGGCGGCTGGAAACCTCATCGGAGCATACCTAGGAGGCTACACGATCATCTGGCCGTACAGGCATGGGGAGGAGCCGTCCCACCTCGAGATCGAACTGGAAGAGGAGGAGACCCAGCGGGAAGATTGAGGGGGGCCCTTAGAAGAGCTATTCTAAGGAGCCCATCCGCAGGAGAGATAATGGTTAATTAGATTAATGACTAATAAGATGGAGAAGAGAGAGCGGCCATTCTAATCGCAGGGTCTACAGGACATGGAAGACGGTCAGTTGAGGTTTAGGGATCCGCGGTTAGCGAGGAGGGTTGCGGATAGAATTCGGAAGCTAGCCCCTCCTTACCAGCTCCGTTTCTGCCACGTATGCGGGACGCATGAATGGACGATAACTCATTATGGTATCAGGTCGCTGCTCCCCGAAACCCTCGATGTCATAGCCGGGCCTGGATGCCCAGTCTGCGTCACACCAGCATCCGATATTGACGCTTTAGTCTCGCTTGCACTTCAGGGCGTATCGATCCTAACATTCGGTGATGTCATACGGGTTCCAGGCTCAGAGATGTCCCTCCAAGATGCAAAGGCCCAAGGCGGAGATGTGCGGGTGGTCTACGGCGTAAGCGACGCCGTGAAGATGGCGAGAAGGGAGCCTGAGAGGGACTTCGTATTCTTCGCTGTGGGCTTCGAGACGACCGCTCCATCGACGGCCCTCGAGGTTCTAGGCAGGCCGCCTGAAAACCTGAGCTTCCTCGTCGCTCATAGGTTGATACCGCCGGCTATGGAGCTCCTCCTAGGCATCGGCGACCTCCACATAGACGGCTTCATCGCGCCTGGGCATGTCTCAACTGTGATCGGGATGAAGCCCTACAGGATCTTCCCAGAGGCTTATCGCATGCCGACCGTGATAGCCGGCTTCGAGCCCCTAGACGTCCTATTCGGCATCCTGATGCTCCTGAGGCAGATAAGGAGGGGAGAGGCTAAACTTGAGAATGAGTATGTACGCTCGGTCAGCTGGGAGGGAAACATCAAGGCTCAGAGGATCATCAGCGATGCCTTCAACGTAAGCAGCGGCCACTGGAGGGGGTTAGGGAGGCTGCCCTCCTCAGCGCTCACACTGAAGGAGAAGTTCAGCCGATACGATGCGAGGAGGAAGTACAACATAAAAGATGAGGCCTCCAGGGATCTCCTGCCGGGCTGCCTCTGCCACCTCATAATGATCGGGAAGATAAAGCCCCCTGAATGCCCGCTCTTCATGAAGGCCTGCACCCCCCAGTCACCCCGGGGGGCATGCATGGTCTCAAGCGAGGGCACATGCAGCATATGGGCGAAACACGCAGCGACGGGAAAACATCTGCCTTAATAAAATTTCAGAACCAATTAGTGATGTTAAAATAGTATATGACAGAGATTTTGAGAAATCTCATTAACCTTTGCGAGGATTGAGCATAAGGATCATCATAAGTGTGTGCTATTAGCAATCTATGAGAGTGAGGATTATTTGATTGGCGCTAGCGCCATCTTAGTACCCGGGACTGCTAAAACCAAGAGTGCACGTGATGCGGCCTGCAGCTCCCTCAGAAATTTTAGGTACTCCCTCAGCTTGCTGAGTTTCGTTGTTATTAGCCTTTTTTCTATACTAGAATCTTTTTCAGAAAGCATTCATCATACCTCTCCATAGCTCTAGAGAAATCCAAGTATTCGTCTTGCGTCCTCGCCTCGAACTTTATCCTTGCCTCCTCATCCTTACAGTGTATTAGCCTTCCATGTCTTATTACTTGATACTTAAGTAGGGGCGGCGCTGTGTTAAGGATTATCAAATCAACCTCCCTCGTTAGAATTTTAGATAACTCGCTAATCAAATCTAAATAGTAGTCTAACATTTCTTCAGGGATATCCCTCAATAAAATGGCTATATCTATATCGCTATTAATAGTCTGGATGCCCCGAGCGTAGGAGCCGAATAGATAAGCAACGAGAAACCCATCCCCCCGTAGAAGGTCCCCCAAGGCCATGAGGAACTTGTTCAGAACCCTTCACCACCCATAACTATTGTGGAGGAGCCTATTTATTCCTAGCGCCTCTGCTTTGACCGGTTCTCCACGTAGAAGCTGACTGGAATCCCATCCCTCGTGCCGAGGGCTCCTATGAGATAAACCATAATAGGCATCCCGTGATTATTTCCACATGTCTCAGAGGGGCGATCGCGGAATGTCAACGGAGGAAGATATTGAGACCTATCTCGATAAGGAGTACATCAAGAAGCATCCAGGATCTAAACTTCTATACGAGAGGGCGAAGGGGGTCTTCGCGAGGGGCGTGACCCACGACGCCCGGTTCTTCAGGCCGATGCCTATATACTGCGTAGAGGCTAGGGGCTCAAGGAAATGGGATGTGGACGGAAACGAGTACATCGACTACTGGATGGGTCATGGAGCCCTCATCCTCGGCCATGCCCACCCAGCCGTCACTGAGGCGGCCGTGAACCAGGCTAGGAGGGGAACCCACCTCGGCGCCTCCCATGAGCTGGAGATAGAGTGGGCTGAGAAGGTGACCCGCCTCCTACCCTGCGCATCGGATGGGCTGGTCGAGTTCACTAGCTCAGGAACGGAGGCCACCCTACTCGCGCTTAGGCTCTCCAGGGCCTACACGGGCAGGCAGAGGGTGATCAAGTTTCTCTCCCACTTCCACGGATGGCTCGACTACACAATCATAGATCACAACCCGGACCTCTCACCGCCCCTCGATTCTTCATACCCGCCCGGCATACCGGATGGGACCCTCCGAAGCGTCACAGCCCTCCCGCCTAACGACATCGAAGCGGTGGAGAGGACCATAGAGGAGGGGGATGTCGCATGCGTGATCCTGGAGCCCGGAGGGGCCTCCATGGGGTACCTGCCGACCTACAAGCCTTTCCTCGAATGGTTGAGAAGGATCACCCGGGAGAACGGGGTGGTCCTGATCTTCGACGAAGTCGTCACGGGCTTTAGGGACTCCCCGGGCGGCGCTCAGGAACACTACGACGTGACCCCGGACCTCTCTACACTTGGGAAGATCCTTGGGGGAGGCTATCCGGGAGGGGCTGTTGCGGGAAGAAGGGAGATTATGGAGATGCTTGAGTTCAGGGATGAGGAGGGATGGGAGGGGATGCGGGTTAGGCATCCCGGGACCTTCAATGCGAATCCCCTCTCCGCCGCAGCTGGGAACGCCTGCCTCAGCCTCATAATGGATGGGTATGTTCATCCAGAGATCAACGTGGCTGGGAGGACCCTAAGGTCAGCCTTCAACGATGCCTTCGAGGACTCCGGTATTCAGGGACTAGCCTGGGGAACGACTGACTCGATAGTATATGTGGGGTTCGGGTTCTCACCGGAGGACCTGGAGGTCTCAGACATCCATGGATACATCGATTTCCAAAAGAAGAAGGCGATGAACAATGAGGCCATAGCCCATCTCGATAAGGCCATGATCAATAGGGGGGTTCACCCGATGGGCTCCAGGTTCATCCTCTCCAGGGTGCATACTGAGGAGGACATCCAAAAGACCGCTATAGCATTCTATGAGTCCTTGAAGGAGCTAAGGGGCGAGGGACTTCTCAAGGAATTCATCTAGCATAAAGGCAGCCGTGAGCTTAATCCCACCGTTCAGATCGATTAAGTTTATTCTACAAGATGAAGATGGTATAAAAGAGGAGGACATAAAACCTCCTTAGGGTTTATTAGGGAGGTCAGCCTGAGCATAATATTCCGCTCTTAAGTCTATCAGCTATAGCTATGAGCTCGACTAGGGACCTCGCATGCGACCTGATTATCTCCTCCTCATGCGCCTCAGCCACATGCCCAAGAGCCTCCTTAAGCAGCCTAAAGAGCTGTTCATCATATCGACCGCCTCCTCCAGCAGCCCGCA
>LUCF01000078.1 GCA_001593845.1 Candidatus Bathyarchaeota archaeon B63
TCTTTTCCCAATGAACCATACCCTTCCATCCGGGGTCCAGTCGAAACTAACGTACCCTTTAGGTTTATATCTTTCATGATCCCTATAGGAGAACTTTGGCCTCTCTAATCTCCCCTTAGCCGCATCGTAGACCGCCAGCTCCTCATCCCCAAAGGCCGTGGTGGTGAATAGTATAAGGTCTCCCCTTACCCTCGGATTCCTATTTACGGAGCCCTCTTTAGGGGTGTAAATCTTGAATTCTGAGCGTTTCAGGTCGTATATGAAGATCTCGTAGGATCTGGGGTCTCCTTTAAGTATGCCGTGCCCCACGATCTTTCCATCATTATAGTCCGTTACGAAGAGCATCGCGCCGACTTCATGAATCTTCTCCGCCTCGCCATCCAGCCTTAAAAGCCACAGCTCCATCATCTTCTCTGTGGATGCCGCGAGGGCAACGGCATCCCCGTCGAATCCTAATCCGAGAATCCTCATCGGCCTCATCCCCTCCAGCCTCGTCTCTTTATCCCCATAAACCTCATTCATGAAGACCTGCTCTAGCTCTCTTCCACGGCTAACATCGTAGGTGTACACAACGATGGGGGATCTCCGCCTAACAGATGCGACTGAGTGTACCCCACCGTGGGTCAGCCTTATGGTCTTGAACGTATCCAGGTCAAGGGACCAGAGATCCGTGTCCCCGTCAACGGCTGAGCTATAGACGAGCTTATTATGCGTATATCCGATTACCTCATAGGACGGTGTCCTCACAATGGCCTCCACGATTCTCAGTTTCTCAGCTATAACGGACAAGAAGAGTCCCCCCTAATTTTCCGGCGGCGGCCAATAAAAACGCTTCTAAACACCTTCGTGGAATACGCCGGTAAAAGGATATCTTCAATCGGGAGAAAGGACCCTCTCCTAATTGTTTTCGATGACTGTTAGGGTTGCCTCGTCTTTACAAGTACTATCACGAGGCCGAGGATCGTGAGGATCACCCCCATCACGAGGAAGTACCCGTACGCCAATCCGGCTGCAGATCGATTCGTGTAGGTATTATACACCAAGGCTACCCCGATGAGGGTCATTATTACCCCTATGAACCTCTCGGCGTATACCAGTAGGAAGTCGTACCGTTCGCTCATCGCCTCTTCAGCCGATCCGGCTAATATTTCTCCGGCTTCTTCTATAAGCCTTTCTAGGCTCCGATCTCCTTAAGCCTCTCCGGCAGGTACTTGTCGACGATGTGGGTTAATCCGTAACGCGAGAAGGCCTCGAGCTCACACTTCTTCTTTATCTTCATGAATATGTCGATCTGCTCCTGCCAGTGGCTATCCTCGTATCTCGGGTCGACCCTCAGCTCCTTCAGCCGCTTCAGGTCCCTCTCATTGAGCTTCTCGCTTGGGAGCTTATAATCGATTATGTCTGAGGCCCAGACCCCAGCCCACTTCGCATCCGGCGTGGTCAGCTGCCTGAGGTGAGCCGCATTAGCCGAGCCTGAGATTATGACCATCGCTATGTGCATCCCCCAGGGATCGGCGTCGCTGAAGATGTATACTGGGAGGCCGAGCTCCCTGTTCAATCTTCGGATGAAGTACCTCGTCGATCTGGGAGCCTGGCCGGCCGTGTATATGAGGATCGCATTGAACCTCTCGTAGACCCTCTCCTCCACGAACCTTGTGAACATGGCGCCCTTCTCTATCACTATGACCTTGTCAGCCGAGGTCTCGATGAACCTGGCGTCGGTGAGCGCAGGCCCGATCATCACGCCGTCCGGGTGGGAGGAGAGGTTCATCCTCCGATCCTCGTATCCCGGAACCGTATACTGGATCGTCAGGTCCCCGAAGACGGCTGATCTCTCCTCCGGGAAGACATTGAATGACTCCCGGGGATGCTCTATCGCCGTCTCAAGGTCAGTTATTATATTGTCCGATTCAGACTGGTCCTTGAAGAATATGTCGTATGCCTGGGCTGAGTAGTAGACGTCCCTAAGGGTGCTCGTCTTCCGCTGCCTTAGAAGTTCATGGACGAAGAAGGCCGTCCAGACCATCTGGGTGAAGGGGCGGAGATGCGCTATGTTCCGGGAGCTCCTCGTCACGGTTCTGTCACCGAGAATGTACTGTCTATGCTTCGGGCTGTAGAAGATGTTATCCGTCGAGCGGCTCTTCATCGTGACCGCTGGGAAGACGCCCATCTCTATCTCCCTACAGAACTTCGCCCCCATCTCCTCCAGTCTCTTCTGAACTATGCTCTTCATGTCCACCGCAGCGTCTTCATTCCCACCTGGCATATCCATCATCTCATCTCTTCTTCATGATCATTCACTTATTCCATCAACATAAGCATCAATCAGGCTCTCCATATTCGGCCTCAAAGACTTGGCCTGAACCTTGACGGCCTCATACCTGCCCCTCAGGGTCTCGTATATCTCGGAGCCGGAGGTTAACGAGGACTCCGGTATCAGCACCTCCCATCTCGAGCCAACCCGCCCGAGAACCCTGACTACCGCAGCGTTCTCCTCATGCTTGTTCCTTATATGCACGAATACGACGTTGTATAGGCGTGAATCGAAGACCTCGCTGTCGACATACTCATTCTGCGTCACAAAATCACTGAAGACCTGCCTCCTCTGGTAGAGCCTATTCGTGTCCGGCGGCTTCTCCCGACCCGCGAGCTCAGCTGAGAACCGAGCTATCTTCGGGAGGTACCGGGAGAAGACCGTGAGCCTCCTCACCTGCCTCTTCACCCTCTCCTTCCTGGAGATGTAACGGGCTAGCTGCCTGGCGACCTCCCGTATGCCGTTGATTATCTCCCGGCTTACCTCCGGCTGATCTGCGAGTATCTCCTTCCCCAGCGTCTTGTAGGGGATCTTCGTGCTGCAGACATGTATGATGACGGCGAATGGCATGCTCGGCGAGACGTTGTATCTCCTCCAGTTGATCGACCTGACTATCCTCCAGCAGACATCCCCAGACTCATCGTAGACGAGCGGGATCTTATTCGCAAACCTGTAGAGGAGAACGTCATCCTTCGCCGGCACCTTCCCCCCGTAGGCTATGGCCACCTCAACTATGAAGGGGTGGCCTGAATAGGCTGAGGGCCTGCGTTGGTGGACGGCCACGAACTCCGGCTCGAGCTCCTTCAGCACCCCTGCCCTCAGCAGGTCCTCTCCGAGGGGGGAGAGGCAGTCGGCCTCCGGGGGAAGGAAGCCGTCGTATTCCCTCATCTTCTCGACGAGGCTGACGATCTCATCGGGCCTCAAGCTCTTCGGGTCCCTATCCTCCGGTATCCCAGCCCTCCGGAGGAAGTCCCGAGCCGTCTTCTCCCCGACCCTGTGAAAGTGCCTCCGCATGAACCCGAGCATATCCCGCTCAGCTGTGGACCTTATTATCCTCTGTATGGTCTCCACGTCGACGCCGTGTGGGTGCGGGTTGATCTCCCTGGGCGGAGGGGGCATCCTGTCGACGGTCCGGTCGAACTTGTAGAGCCTCCCACGGGGATCGACGAACATGATGTTCGCGTACGGATTAACTATCGCCGTCTGCTTCAGGTACTCGAGAACCTTCGGCATGGCCTGTGGGTAGCTCCCCCTCAGATGGATCTCGACGACCGTTCCCCGCCACCTCCTACTCCTTGAACGTAGATTAGCGTGGATCCTCCTGTCGAGGACTATCGGCCTGTTCTTCTCTATGTCTATCATGAGCCTGTACTCGACGATCCTCGAGTTGCCTGTGCTCGATATAGCTGTTACAGGCTTATTCGTCGTTATCTGCCCATATAGGATCGCCATCGTCCCGCCGAGGCCGAATGTCCCCCTCGTCTGCTTAAGCCTGTACTTCGAGCTGAAGAGGAACTGTCCGAAGGCTAAGGGGATGTGATGGGCCGCTATGCCGGATCCGTTATCCGCAACCCTAAGCGTATAGGAGTCCCCGGAATCCTCATCCTTGGAGAGCCTTATGTATATCTCCGGGAGGATCCCGGCTGACTCCGCAGCGTCGAGGGAGTTCTCGATGAGCTCCCTGACCGCCGTGAAGATGGCCCGGGCTGGGTTTGTGAATCCGGCTATCTCCCTGTTCCGATAAAAGAAGTCAGCTGGGCTTATCTCCTGAAAGACTTCCGGTATGGCCGGTTTCCTCCTCCGGCATTATTTCGGCTGAGCTCTCCGTCCATGCTCAGTCTATTATTAGGTTCTGAGCTTCATATAAATAATGGGCCTTAAGGCCTGATGATCTGGGCTTCAGTACCTCTCAGGCTTGAGGGGCCTCCCCTCCCAGAGCTCGAGCTCCCTCCGTTTGAGCTCATGCCTCTTCCTCTGGAGGAACCTGTAGACGGTTGCATGCTGGTTTCCCTTTATGAGCATCATGATCGCCTCTCGGGCTGCCTCGGACTGCTCCACCCCGCCTATTATCGAGACCGTATGCCCATAGACCGATATGTAGGACTCGGTTGATTCCTCTATGATCCTACGGGTCTTCCCATCCCTTCCGATTATCCTCCCCTTCACCCTTATGATGTCGGACTTGCTTCTCCCGAAGATCTCCCTGAGGTCGATGATCGTGAGCATCATATCCTCATCATGGAGAAGCCGGAAGGCCCTCTGAGGGGAGAATCCCCTACCTATCGCCAGAACAACATCTCTTGCCCTGAAAAGCAGGGATGGATCTGGGGAGTCCTGATCCATGTTTATCGTTACGTCCCCGGTCTCGCTGTCTACCTCAAGGGTGACGTTGAGCCTCTCCTCTATCTCGCGTTTAACCCTCCCATCAGGCCCTATCAGGACCCCTATCCTCTCCCTAGGTATCTTAACGAATAGCTGAGGCACCCGTGATCCTCCTGAAGATCTCCTCTGAGGCTTGAACCTCGACTCCGAGCCTCCTGAAGTACCTATTTATGTTCTCGATGTCCCTCATGAGGAACTGATCAGCATTCGGATGCTCGAGTGGAACCGCCTGTGAGACGTCGAATATGACGGGCTTCCCCCTCCAGATCATGACGTTATACTCGCTTAGGTCGCCGTGGACGAGCCTCGCCCTCGAGTAGAGCCTCCTGACGTATAGGATCAGCCGCCTGTAGATCCTTCCCGGATCTGAGAGCTCAGCCTCCTTAAGGAGGGGCGCGCTTNNNTCTCCCCGATGAACTCCATAATGAGCACGTTATTCTTGACCGTGAAGGGCTTCGGAACCCTCACCTTAGCCCCGTAGGCCTCTAGGAGGTTCCTGTACTCCTTCCTAGCCCACGTGTAGATGAGGCTTCTGGGGCTCCTCCTGACATGCTCGAACCTTGGGTCTCCGGATATGTAGGCGAGCATCCCCTTCTTGAACTCGGCGGCGACGGTCAGGTATATCTTTATCGCGAGCTCCGTCCCGTCCGGATGCCTCCCCCAGTAGAGCTTCGACTCCTTCCCAGCCTTCACCGCGCCGTATATCTCGCCTATCCACCCATCATTCATGAGATCATAAATAGTCATCAACGTCGACTTGTCGAAGACCTCCTCGAGGGCCTCGTACTCCTCGCTCCTCTTCTCCTTCATCAACTGCTCGGTCTCGTATGTCCTCTCTTTCCTTTCGAGCTTCTTCCTTAACCCCTCCCTCATGGACAATATAGAAACCTCTCTGGGATGCGTCAGAGCTTAAGGAGCCCCTGCCTCCGGAGGTACTCAGCCTGCCCCTTCGTGTACCGCCAGATTATGTCCCCACGGGTCTCGGACTGGAAGTCCCATGGGCTGACGAGGACGACGTCCCCTATCCTTATCCAGACCCTCCTCTTCATCTTACCCCTGATCCTGCAGATCCGCTCGTATCCGTCCTGGCACCTCACGAGGACACGGTCGTTGCCGAGTAGCTTCAGGGCTACCCCGAAGACATCGGTCGTCTCCGGCAGGACCATCTCATCCAGGTTTTCTTCGCTGATCACCTTCTTCTTGCCCATGGGAATACCTCATCGAGGCCTCTCTGTCACGTATTTTATTATGAATGATTAAGCGCCGTCACTTAAATATCTATACGCGAAGCCTCACAGAAAAGACGCCCTTTATGGAGGAGAATCTTCCTGCTTGATAGGATAAGTCGGGACCGGTGGGAGACTGATCAGGACAGCAAAGAGCATCGATGTAGAAACGTTGAAGAGTAAGACAAGTTAATTGCCTTTGACCGCTGGCCGGATGCTCGCAAGAATCTTTAGAGGCGGAGGATTCTCCGCAGCCTTAATGTCGACGTATATTTCTTCATGTTAATTTCTTTAGATATCTTCTGCTTTTGTCTACAAAAGGATACAAATTGTTAACACAAGCTATAAATACCGTGAATAAAGAGAAGATTAATCACAAACATAAAGAGGAAAAAAGAGAGATGGAAAAGAGAATTCTCACTGGAACATTAACGATAATACTGCTGGCATCAATGATTCTTGCAGTGATTCCGGCTCAGGCGACGACTTCTGGAACAATCGATGTGGAGCCCGTATATGTAACCCCAGGGGTCATATTAAAGATCGAATTGGCCCTAACGGTAACTGGTGACACCTTCGACGTATACGTCAGCAAGAACGGCTACGCCTCGATCGCAGGGGACCTAAAGATCTTCTCAGGCCTGTCTAAAGCCCAAGCGGGCACCACCCTATATTGGATGGTCCCGACGACGGGTGACTACTCCCTCACAGGGGACTACTGGATAAAGGCAACAGATGACTTCGGAGCAACCGTTGTCGTATCAAATAAGTACACTGTCGGTGCTGTTCCAACTGTCACAATAGACCCTGCATCGGGCACTCTACCGAAGACCGTGACCATCAGTGGAGCTGGCTTCGTAAAATCCGCTACGAGGCAGCTGGAGGTCTACTGGGACAAGTACGACCCAACCAACCGAATATATGGTCCCGCTGACGTTACGACCGATGCGGATGGCAAGTTCACGGGTGTAACGTTCTCCATAACGGCGATGCCCAAGGGAGCACGTAGTATACTCGTATACCTCTATGAAGGGGATACGGCGAGCCCAGGGGATGCCCAGTACGGCGCGGTAACGACATTCACCGTTGAGCCTCTCGCCACGGTGGCTGAGGCAAGCGTTGCAGCGGACACAGCAGGCACAACAATAACGCTCTCCGGAGTAGGCTTCACGCCCGGCGAAATAGCGAAGGATACAGTAACCGTCACCGTCCGGGACATCATAACTGGTGCCACATTAAAGACCTCTGCGACGACGCACGATAAGATAACGGTAGGCGCCGATGGCTCCTTCGGCCCTGTCACGGTCACAATAACCGAGGCTCTACCCATGGGCACAGTAGATGTGACCGTGCAGGATTACACGCTCATAGACGCGTTCCTATCATCCAAGATAGGGGATGCAGGTGAGTTCATCGTAAAAGTGGGGGCATCATCCGGCAACGTAGGTGACACTGTAAGCTTCCTAGGCATAGGCTTCGGAGGAACAGGAGCAAACAGTATAGAATTAAGGTTCTACGACCCAATCACGGGTCTTCCGACCGTTATAAAGAAGTTCACGCCTGACGGGAACGGAGCTGTAAAGGACACCTTCACCGTCCCGGACCTCGCTAAGGCCGTATACACCATGAAGGTCGTTGACAACAATAAGCCCTTCGAGAAGGCACCTTCACCTCAATCATACGAGGTGATCCCGAAGCTGACGATCACACCGACAACGGCGGCGGTGGGCGACACCCTCACCATCGAGGGAACAGGCTTCCCATACCCATACGAGGCTGAGAAGATCTACATAGGCGGAGTCGAACATACATTCACGAAGACGGCGTCCCTAGCCAACGGTAAGTGGGGACCCCTATCCTTCACTCTGAAGGACGTGAGCGGAGGAGGCCTCGCACTCAACGTCGAGTTAACGGGCATACCAATAGTGAAACTGAAGGTCATCCCCACACTGCCAGTGATAACTCCAGCCGCTGAGGCGAACATCGGCGACCTCGTCTACCTCGGAGGCAAGGGCTGGCTCGCAGGAGAATCAGTCACGATATCCTTCATTAAGGACACAACGGTCGTCGCGACCGGCGTGATCACACTCGGAGGAACAGCCGCATCCGATGGGAAGCTGGGAGTATGGTTCATGATGCCCACCGGGCTAACGCCAGGGGAGACATATAAGGTAGTCGTCGCTGGGACAACGGAGACCAATAAGGTTGAAATATCATACAAGGCAAAGGCACTCGGTGATACGAAGATATACCTCAACAGGCAACCCGACAACACCCAAGTGACGAAGGGCTACGTGGGCGACCCATTAGTAATCATAGGAACCGGAACCACAGACGCGAAGGAGACCGTGTATTGGGACGGCACGGCCATAGCGACGGACATCCCAGTCACGAAGGGATACTTCACAACGACCATAACCATTCCAGAAACAACGCACGGCGCTCATACCGTGGAATATAGCCCATCAGCGACCTTCACAGTATACGCCGAGATCAAGTTAAGCCTGACCCAAGGCTACTATGGCAATGTAACCACCATCTCCGGAACGGGCTTCCCCGCCGGTGACACAATAACCATCAAATGGCAAGGCATACCCCTAAAGACCGTCACAGCCGATTCTAAAGGCAGCTTCACGACCACAATCACCGTCCCAACCTCGTCTCCCGGGCTCTACCGCATAGACGCTGAGCCGACGCTGTTTACACCAACAACCGATGATGT
>LUCF01000079.1 GCA_001593845.1 Candidatus Bathyarchaeota archaeon B63
TTCTTAACCTCCCATCACGGGAACATTCCAGCCTAGGGGCCATTTCATATGAGACGGATGCAGCTCCCTATCAAATAATAGGTTACTTAAAAATTAAGTGTAGATTGATTTGGGGTCCCTAATATACTGAACACGGCCCTTTTCCTCATCCATCAATAGGAGGCTCAAATCCTCATTAAATAGACATTCCACGTTTCAATACGATAATTTATTCCTTATCAATTAGGAGGAATCTAATGGGCTTATTAAAAGCGAGAAACTCGTAATTTTAGTCTTGGGAGGTGTCAAGTTTTTATGATCTCTTCTATGCTTGTCGCCTTTACATAATCTCCTATTTTTCCTTTGAGTTTTTCATCCTCTGTTACGAATGGAATCTTTTTGGTTTTTGCGACGAAGATGTAGGCTGAGTCGTAAAAGGTTATCTTAAATTCTTTAGCTATCTTCAGTATCTCCTGTTCGTGGCACTCTATACCGGTTATGTTCAACAATCTTAGCGTCATCTTAATCAGGTCTGCTAGACGAGCATATTCTTCATCATCAATATCCCCCACCAGGACCCTCCTTCTCCATAAGATGTTTCCAAGCTCGTACCTCGCAATGTCTACCGTATAATTTTTGTTCAGAACCCTTACGTTTCCCCTGATTAGAGCTTCAAATATCGATGACGCGTCAAAGAGGAGGGTCATCTCGATTCCCTATCCTCTCTTATAGATTCCACTATGAATTCTCTTGAGAACCTGTTTAAGACGTTCTTTAATTCCTTAAGTTTGTCCTCTATCTCCTCAATCTCCCTTCTCCTCAACTCCTCATCGATAGCCCTTTTTAATATCTTTGAGGGTTTTATGCCGAGTTTTTCAAGCTTCTCCTTAACTTCTATGGGTACCTTCACGGAAACCGTAATGTACCTACCCATATTACCACCCATAATAGTTATAAAAAAGAAAGAATTTAAGGTTTACCAATAGGTAGTCATATTTTTTTCACCCCTCAAATGTGAACCACCCATCCCGAACGAACCTAAAGAAACATGCGGAGGGCAGACATCAACCTGAGCGAAAACTCGATGAGGCTTATTGAGGCTAGAGAGCCCCATATAAAAGCCCCGGGTCTACGTCCACAGGGGGAAGGGAGGCTTCTCGACAGTAGATGCGCCCGTAATGTGCAGAAATGTGGATCCCTTATAAATAAAGGCCTTGAAGTATTCATCATGGAGGGGTGTTCATGATTGAATCTTACACTTTCGGGCGAATAAGAATCGACGGCGTCACGTATACTACAGATCTAATAGTCTTTGCGGATCACATAAAGCCCAATTGGCGGAGAATTGAAGGCCATAAATTGCATGTTGAGGACATCGTCGATATTCTAAGAGTAAAGCCGGAGATCCTTGTGGTGGGAACGGGCTACTATGGATTTATGAAGATTCCTCCGGAGACGAAGAAGCGCCTTCAAATCGAGGGAATAAGACTTATCGAAGAGAAGACCGGAGAAGCCTACAAAATCTACAATGAGCTTTCAAGATCGAAGCGGGTTGTCGGCGCCTTTCACCTGACCTGCTGATGAAAAACCCGGCATAATAGTTTCCAGCCTAGGGGCCATTTATCTGTAACGGGTATTACCCATCAAAAAATGATTAAAAATCTTCAAGTGTAATATTTCTTCAATCCCTTCAAAAACGGGACTTCCCGTGGAGTGACCCTTTATGCATTATCGAACGCTCGGCAAGACGGGTCTGAAGGTCTCAGTAATAGGTTTCGGGACGATCAAATTTCCGCAGATAGACCCGAAGCAGGCCTCAGAGGCCATTAACCGCGCCCTTGATCTTGGGATAAACTTCATTGATACCGCGCGGAACTACGGGGACAGCGAACGTAAAATAGGCCTTGCGATTAGGGGACGCCGCGAAGAATGCTACATTGCTACCAAGACGAGTTCACGAACCTATGAGGGGGCGATGAGGGACCTGGAGACGAGCTTGAAGGAGCTTCAGACGGACTACATCGACCTGTGGCAGCTCCATAACATATGCGACATGAAAAGGTGGAGGGAAGTTACGGCGCCTGGAGGAGCATTGGAGGCTGCGAGAGAAGCCAAAGAGGAAGGAAAAGTGCGGCACATCGGCATCTCATCCCATCGGGCCTTGGATGTCATGAAGGAAGCGATCAGATGCGGGGACTTCGAGACGATAATGGTCCTCTATAATCCGCTCGATGAGGAGAATACTGGACATGAAATAATCCCATTGGCTCAGAGGCATAACATAGGCGTGATAGCGATGAAGCCCCTCTCCGGAGGCACATTGGCCCTCCCGCTTTCTGATGAGGAAAGAGAACGGAACCATAGATCCTCAGGAGGCGAATGGTTCGACCCCATCGTCCGCGGATGTCTCCGTTTCATCATCTCGAACCCCGCGGTCAGCACCGTTATCCCGGGGATGAGGTTCACATGGGAAGTCGAGGAGAACGTTAAATCCGCGGATATGCCCCCGATGACTCAGGAAGAGAAGGATGCCCTGATCCGTGGGATCGGTAAGCTAAGGAAGACCTATAAGTACAGCCAAGAATGCCTGAGGTGCGGATACTGCCTCGACGCCTGCCCCCAAAACATCCAGATCCCAGAGGTCTTCAGAGCCGTTTATGTCTATAGGGCATATCCCGAGGAGACCCGTTACATGGGACTTGAGATTTATCAGTCCTTAGCGGTCTCCCCCGAGGAATGCATAGAATGCAGGAGCTGTGTCGAAAGATGCCCCGCCGGCATCGAAATACCTGAAAGGCTGAAGGAGGCAGCGGAGTTCTTCAAAGAAGTAATAAGGGGCTAATTAGGCTGAGAATATCTAGGGAATCACATGCTCCGGGGGCTGGAAAAGTTAAATGGGCCTTTAACACATTATTAATAGCATAATCAATAGCCGGGGTTCCTGCTTTGGACGTTTTTGAAGCAATCAAGACCAGAAGAAGCATACGCTCCTTCACCCAAGAAGCGGTCTCAGACGAGGAGATCGAGATGATTCTGGACGCGGCTAGATCGGCCCCCTCAGCCGGGAACATCCAGCCCTGGATATTCATAGTTGTGAAGAACCCGGAGATGAAGAGGAGGATCAGCAGGGCAGCCCTAAATCAGTTCTTCATAGAAGAGGCGCCGGTAGTGATCGTCGTCTGCGCGGATCAGGAGAGGTCGAGAATGGGCTATGGAAGCCGCGGAGCTAACCTTTACTGCATACAGGACACCGCGGCGGCCACCCAAAACATCCTCCTTGCGGCTCATGCACTCGGCCTCGGGGCATGCTGGGTGGGGGCCTTCTATGAGGATGAGGTGAGGCAAGCCCTGAGAGTCCCGAGGGGAGTTAGGCCCGTCGCGATCGTCCCGATAGGGCATCCCGCTGAAAGGCCTGGGGCGGTATTCAAGAGGCCGCTCAGCGAGGTTGTCCGATACGAAACCTTTTAGCCATCTAACCAGAATAATTTAGGATGTCCTTTTCATCAGATTTAAAAACTGGATCTTGATGTTAGATCGGGATAGGAGATAGTGACGGAGCTGATGGGGAATAAGCCGTCGGACGCTCGGGATCATCTTTTCTGCTTTACAAATCCGGAGAAGAGCCGACTGAATATTGATGCTGGACGGGCCTGAAATGCCTGGCATACTCGTCTACTTGATGCCTGTGCTGGTGGGGAGCCTCCTCGGAGCCTCAGTAGCGTACACCATACTTTCCCGTAGACGTACAATGAAGAGGTACCTCTACTACTCCGCCTTCGACCCGATCCTCGCGAACCTAGGCTTTCTCTTCCAGTTCTCGGGGATTCTCCTGATTCCTCCCATCGCCTATGCATATTACCTTCAGGAGTTCGAGGGGGGAGTCGCCATATCCCTCTCCTGCGCCGCTTTTTTGCTCCTGGGACTTATACTGAGCCTCTTCTTCGAGCCGAAGATGCTGAATCTGAAGCAGTCATGCATGCTTCTGGTCATGTACTACACCTTCGTTCCGTTGATAATCTCCATCCAGTTCCTCCATCTAGGGGTCTTCGAGGGAGGTTTCCTCGATCAGTTCCTGAGCAGCTGGTTTGAGGCGTCATCAGCGGTATCCACCACTGGCTTTACGCTCTTAAGGGGAACTGAGACGCTGAGGTCAATTATTATGGCTAGGGCCATAACGGAATGGAACGGCGGGATAGGCATAATCTTCATGCTCCTTTCTTCCTTCTATCCAAGCCTCTCCCTGCTGTCTTATGGAAGGGCCTTAGGAATAGAGAGGCTCGCTGGGGATTACAAGGTATCATTCATAATCGTCGTGTTCATATACGCGGTTTACACCGCTCTCTTCTCAGCCATCCTGCTTCTGCTTGGAATGGACCCATTCACAGCTCTTCACACGGTTCTCACCGTCTACTCGACCACAGGCGTAACGATCATCGATGTTAAGGCTCTCCCAATTCATGTGCAGGCGGTTCTCGCCCTCATCATGCTCATCTCAGCCCTGAGCTTTTCTCTTCACCTTAAAGTCTTCTCGATCCTGATCGGCGCGGACTGGAAATCTCTTCTGAGGGGGAGACTTCGTGACTTCCTGTCTTCCTTAAGGAGGACCGGTCTGGAGCCCATCTTAACTGATGAGACGAAACTTCATGTGGGCCTCATCTTCATCTTCACACTCATCTGCTGGGTTGTCACGAGGCTCGATCTTTTTAGCTCGTTTCTTCATGTACTCAGCTCATCAGCCTCAGTCGGCCTAAACATAATCGACCCGCAGAGGATGGGCGATATAGGGAAAATAATCCTGGTCGTTGTAATGTTAATAGGGGCCTCCTCATTCTCTATAGGCGGAGGCATAAAGGTCTATCGTTTCTACATCCTCTGGAAGATCATTATGAGATTGCCCCGGATATTTCTCACCGGAGAGAAGCCCACACTCGAGATTAACGGACGGGAACTTGAGCTTTCAGAGATAATAGTCCATCTAATAATCATATTCCTACTAATAATGGTCTCCTTCTTAGGTGCACTCGTCTTGTCAATCTTCGGAT